>CAXSFF010000818.1:0-2589 GCA_964236035.1 uncultured Acetobacteraceae bacterium | reverse complement strand
AAATGCCGAGGTCAGCGCACAGGAAGGCGGCGCCAAGCTCGGCAACCAGCTCCTCCGGACAGCCAGTCGACCTCGCGCATGACGCTCGTGGTGCGTTGCTCGATGCGGCCATGGCCTTTGTCGTGCTCGACATGCGTGTGCACCGCGCCGGGTGGGGCGGTGGCGAAGCAAGCCTCGACCTCGGCGCGCAGCGTCGGCTGGTTGGCCTTGACCGCCAGCAGATAGTCGGCGCCGGCGTCCTTGATCGCTGACGCGATGGCCGCGTTGGTGGCGATGGCATCGATCGAAACGATGGCGCCGCGAAGCCCGTCGTTCTCGGCAAGCCGGGCGAGCAGCACCGGGACGGCGGCCAGTTCGCTGGATTTGTCGGCGACGACTTCCTGGCCGAGCACCAGGCGGCTGGTGGTGGCGAAGGCCGAGACGAGGTGGATGGGGGCGGTGCCGGCCGCGCGATCGTGGCTGCGGCGCGAGGTCTTGCCATCGATGGCGACGAAGTCCACCCGGTCGGGCCAGCTCGCGCGCACCCAGGCGGTGAAGGCCGCCGAGAACAGGGCAGGAATGCTTACAGCCGCGCAGGTCGCTTATGATGTCGGCGAGGGCTCTAGCTCGGTTGAAGAGGGCGGCGGGAACCTGAATGCCAAGTCATCGCCTGCCGCTCAGCCTTAGCTGCTAGATCACGGATAATCGCGCAGACCAAGCGTTCGGTCCAATTATCGATGAGAGGCGAGCAGACGCATTTGTCCCAGCCCATCAGCGTTGCCGCTCGGGCGGCATGGCCCGGCAGCGTAGTGGCGCGCAACTCGCAGATGCGCAGCAGCACGGGCTCTTGTTGAGCGATGATTGGTGTGACCAGTGCGTCGCGTGCTTCCTCCCAGGCGATCTCCTGGGCGGTCGACATGTTGTTGGCAGGCGGAAAGTGCAGAATGTCGATTCGGTCTTGCAGTCTGTCGCATCGGACACACAGACTGATCAGTTCGGCATCAGGGCTTCCTACCACTTTGGACACGTCGCCAAGCCTTGAAAGAGTAGGCGCGCGCGTGACCACAATGCCGGATAAGATGCCCAAAAGGAACACGCCCGCAAGCCGGCGACGCGAGGGGTGGGCCACTGCCTGACCAACGTCAGGCATGGTACGTCTGGTCACAGCCATGATCTGACTCACCTCAGGTTATGGTTAGGCTTGGCGGAGAGTCTCCAGCTCTCCGCCAAGCCGTTTTGATTGCGCGCGTATCGCAACACGGATACGATTATTTGGCAAGAGGAATCGTATCCGTGTTATGAATCTGCTGGCCGTTCAGTGCAAGATGGCCCGTGTTGCAGTTGGCTGGGGTGTCAGGGATCTGGCTCGGGAAGCGTCAGTCTCTACTGATACGGTCGCAAGGTTGGAGCGTGGGGAAACACTGAAGCAGATTACGATTGATGCGATCCGCGTGACGCTGGAAGCTGCCGGTGTCGAGTTCATTGAGCAGAACGGGGGTGGACCCGGCGTGCGCCTCAAATTTGTGCCGTCTCGCTGATCTCAGCCCGGGTGTGTCGTCAGCGTACCGCCTTGGTGTGCAGACGACGTGCCTTGGCGGCAACATCTGTCTTTAAGGACGCGTCGTTTTCGGTTAGGAGCTGCATCTGGTCCAACCCGGTTGCGCGTGCCGGCTCCGGCTCCTTGTCGAGCGGCACCGACCAGAAGCACTCGACCTGTTCCTCCTCGCCGCGCAGGATTAAGGAACATCACCCGGTCCATGCCCTCGGCCGCCTCCGTCTCCAGAGCTAGGCGGAACACCAGGCCGTTGGCCAGATCCTCGCCGAGCGCCAGATCGAGCTGCTGCGCCTCGTTGTGTTGGCAGCGCAGGGTGCGTAGCGTCGGCTCGTCGGCAGAGCCGCGGAAGAAGCGCAACGGCACGTCCTGGATCAGAAAGACGAAGTGGTCGCTCTGGTCCAGCACGCTCAACCAGTTGTAGGTGCGCCTCTCCGCCACCCTACGCATGCGCTGTGGCCCGAGGGCATACGCCCGGCAGCCGACCGACCAGGTGGTATCGCCCGTCTCGTAGCTGGCCATGCGGATCACATCGCGTCGGGCATGGGCCAGCAGCCTGGCGCAGAAGCGCAGCCAGTTCTCGCTCAGGGCCGGTGGATTTCCCAGGACAGATGGCGGGAGGCAGGTGGGGCAGGGGCGGACATGCCGGGGCAGGATAACACGGCGCCCATCACGACCTCCGCCGTGCGAGGCACAAGCAGCAGTTTCTGCCAGGTGTCCGCGCCAAGTGGGTGTCTACCCGCCCACAGCCGTCGCGGTGCGTCTGCTGCCGAGGCCGATGGCCTTGGCCAGGGTGGAGCGCTTCTCCGAGTAGCGGGGCGCCACCATCGGGTAGTCCGGCGGCAGGCCCCAGCGCTCGCGGTAGGCGTCGGGCGTCATGCCGTAGGACGCCATCAGGTGGCGCTTGAGCATCCTGAGCTTCTTGCCGTCCTCCAGGCAGACGATGTGGTCGGCGAACACGGACTTCCTCACCGGCACCGCCGGCTTCGGACGGGCCGCGGCAGCGGCCGGCGGGGTGGTGCCCAGGCCGGTGACGGTCTGGAACACCTGGCCGATCA
>CAXSFF010000817.1:0-2594 GCA_964236035.1 uncultured Acetobacteraceae bacterium | reverse complement strand
ACGGCGGCGCCCCCCTGCAGCCGCACGACCCCAGCCCCGCCGTCATCCTGGTCCGCCCGCAGCTCGCCGACAACATCGGCGCCGTCGCCCGCTGCATGGCCAATGGCGGGCTGTTCCACCTCCGCCTGGTGGCGCCGCGCGATGGCTGGCCGCAGGAACGGGCCTGGCGCACGGCCTCGGGCGCCGACCGCATCCTCGACGCGTTGAGCCTGCATGCCACGGTGGCCGATGCCGTGGCCGACCTGCACCGGGTGTTCGCCACCTGCCCAAGGCCGCGCCACATCGTCAAGCCGCTGCTGACGGCGCGCGGGGCTGCGGCCGAACTGCACGCGGCCGCCGGGCGCGGGCTGCGCGCCGGCATCCTGTTCGGGCCGGAACGGGCGGGGCTCGACAACGACGACATGGCGCAGGCCGACAGCCTGGTGCGCTACCCGCTCAACCCGGCGTTCGACTCGCTGAACCTGGCGCAGGCGGTGATGGTGATGGCCTATGAATGGTGGACCGCCACCGACCCCACGCCCGCCCGCACGCTGATGACGCACGAGACGCAGGTCGCCACCAAGGGCGCGTTGCAGACCTTCATGGGCCACATGGTACGCGAACTCGACGAGTGCGGCTTCCTGCGCAACCTGCCGAAGCGGCCGGGCATGGTGCACAACCTATGGCACCTGTTCGAGCGCGGCGAGGTGACGGAGCAGGAGCTGCGTACCCTGCATGGCGTGGTGGCGGAGCTTGCCACGGGGCGGAAGACCCGGGGACGCGACGAGGGCTGATGCCACCTCATACTGGCGCGCATGAATGTAAGCCGATTTCGTAAAGATGCCGGATGCCGCCTCTGCCGCCATCTTCGCCGCATCGGGGTGCCACGGCACCCGGCCTGATGGTGGATTGGATCGAGGACGGCTTCTATGCGTATGGCATTTTTCTTGGGTGCGGTGACCACTCACTTGGTCACACCATTTCCGATCCATTCTCTCAGTGCGATGCTGGCGATGACGATCGGCTTGTGTGTGCGCACCGGCTTCACTTGGTTTCGCGAGTCACGGCACCAGCAATTGGCTTCGGCCTGATCGCTGCCGCGCTATTGCGGCAGTTGCTTGGCCAGCCGCCGGGCCATCATCCAGCCGATCAGCCCGGACGCCGGGCCGCCGATGCAGACCAGCAGCAGCCCGGCATAGGCGCCCTCGATCATCATGGCGATGCCGATGCCCAGCATCATGCCGCCGATGAGGCCGCCGGTGACGCCGGCCGCCACGCCCAGCCAGATGATTTCGCCGCGGTTGACCATGGCGGCATAGGTGCAGCGCACCAGGTAGTTTGACAACCCCGCCCCGCCGGCGTAACCCGCCGCCACTGCCGGGAACGTGGACGGGCCTTCGGGGCCTGCTCCCGCCAATGCCGCATTGGCCTACCGGTGCAACAACGTCCGCAACGGGCGACACAAGGAGCTTCGCGCATGACCAAGCGCGCCGAAAGCAAGTACAAGATCGACCGCCGCCTCAAGGTCAACCTGTGGGGCCGCGCCAAGTCGCCGATCAACAAGCACGACTACGGCCCCGGCCAGCACGGGCAGCGCCGCAAGCAGAAGCCGACCGACTTCGGCATCCAGCTGATGGCCAAGCAGAAGCTGAAGGGCTACTACGGCAACATCGGCGAGAAGCAGTTCCGCAAGTATTACGACGAGGCCGTCCGCCGCAAGGGCGACACCAGCGAGAACCTGATCGAGCTGCTGGAGCGTCGGCTGGACGCCGTGGTGTACCGGTTGAAGTTCGCCATCACCCCGTTCGCCTCGCGCCAGTTCGTCAACCACGGCCACGTCATGGTCAACGAGAAGCGCGTCAACATCTCGTCGTACCTGGTGAAGGACGGCGACGTGATCGAGGTGCGCGAGAAGTCCAAGCAGCTCGCCGTGCTGCTGGACGCGACGCAGAGCACCGAGCGCGACGTGCCGGAGTACCTGGAGGTCGACCATCGCGCGATGAAGGGGCGGTTCTCCCGGGCGCCGAAGCTGACGGACGTGCCGTACCCGGTGCAGATGGAGCCGAACCTCGTGGTCGAGTTCTACTCGCGGTAAAGGCAAGGCCAGGGGCGCCGCCCCTGGACCCCGTCAAAGGCGGAACCTTTGAAATCCTCATGATGAAGCGTCATTGCGACTTGATCCAGGCGGCCGCCGTGTGGCCCTGGATTGCCACGCCGAAGCCGGCTCGCAATGACGATCCATCAGGGGTTCAAAGGGCCTACGGCCTTTTGCGGGTCCAGGGCAGAGCCCTGGCCTTACTGAGATGACCCAAACCGAAGAGATCGCCCGTCGCCGCACGTTCGCGATCATCTCGCATCCGGATGCTGGCAAAACGACGCTCACCGAGCGCATCCTGCGGGCCGGCGGCGCGATCCAGCTTGCCGGCAACGTGCGCGCCAAGGGCGAGCGCCGGCGCACCCGGTCCGACTGGATGGGCATCGAGCGCGAGCGCGGCATCTCCGTCGTCACCTCCGTGATGACCTTCGAGTATGGCGGCTGCGTGTTCAACCTGCTGGACACGCCGGGCCACGAGGACTTCTCCGAGGACACCTACCGCACGCTGACCGCCGTCGAC
>CAXSFF010000816.1:0-2596 GCA_964236035.1 uncultured Acetobacteraceae bacterium | reverse complement strand
TGGAAGCCGAAGCTGCCGGAGCCCATGCCGTAGAACGCCGGCGCCGACCACGACCCGGCGCCGTCCCGCGCCACCAGCACGCAGCCGCCGCCCTGGCCGCCGAACAGGAACCCGGCGCGGAACACCTGCGGGCAGATCATCACCGCCCGCGCCCGCCGCAGCATGGCCTGCGCATCATGACCGTCATGGTCGTTCAGCATTTCCTGCGCCGCCAACGTGGAGCGGTCGACCAGGGCCTGCTGCTCGGACTGGGCGTGCGCAGTGTAGGGCGCCACCGCCATGAAGCCGGCGAACGCGACGGCCAAACTGAAACGAACCACCATGTTTCTCCCCTGCAAGCCGCAGCTTTCTAGCGTTGGATTATGGCCTTACCCGCCAAAGCTGATGCAGGATATCATGTTGGGCACGCATCGGCGACAGTAATCCCGCACTGTGGCCTCGCTGCAACACAGCCATGGAAAATCAGCGCCGCCGCGGCCGTGGCGGCAACGCATCAAGCAGGGCGTGCATCGACGCCACCGTGTCCGGCGGCAGATCGGCGATGCTCCGCGCCACCCGGTTGGCCAACGCCGTCTGCTCCGGGGTCAACCCGGCGGTGCGCACCACCACCCGCGGATGCGACAGGCGCGACAGCCGGTTCAGCTCGTCGGCCTCGTCCCAGGCCAGGTTCAGCGCCTGTCCCACCTGGTGCATCAGGCCGCTGCTGGGCGCGCCGCGATAGCCATGCTCCAGCGCCGACACATACGCCGCCGACACGTCGAGCCTGGCCGCGAACGCCTTCTGCGTCATGCCGCGCGCCGTCCGCAGCGTGCGCAGGTAGGCGCCGAACGGCGTCACCGCGCTAGCGGGGCTTGCGCAGCAGCAGCCGCACCGAACCGACGTTGCTGGGATGCGGGTGCGTCACCGCCAGCACCATCGGCCGCAGCGGCGGCAGGTTCAGCCACAGCGGCAGCTCGCGCCGCAACACGCCGCCGTGCTCGCCGCTGCCGCGCCCCGTGATGATCTCCACGCAGCGCACCCGGTCGGCCTGGGCACGGTGCAGGAAGACTTGCAGCGAGTGGAACGCGTGCTGCGCCGTGCGGCCATGCAGGTCGAGCGTGCGCGCTGGCGGCAGCTTGCCAGTGCGCAGCTTGCCCCAAGTGCTGTTGTCCACTCCGGCCGGCTGCTCGCCCACGCTGACGAAGCGCGCCGCCGGCTTTGCCACAAAGGCCGGCAGGATCGGCACGGCTTGCGTCAAGGCGGGGGGCATGAAGGCGGACGCGGCCTCCGGCATGCGCAGGGCCGGCAGCGCGCGGCCGGGCAAGGCGGCGACGTGGCTGGCATAGGCCGCCCAGGCGTCGCGGTCGCCGTCGCTTAGCATACGCCTCGCCATCAGGTCAGGGGTGCCTCGCGGGCGGCCGGGTCGTCCTCGATCAGCAGCACGTGCAGCCGGCGCGGGCCGTGGGCGCCCAGTTCCAGCGTCTGCTCGATGTCGGCCGAGCGCGACGGCCCCGTGACCAGCATCACGTTGCGCGGCATGGCGAACGGCGCCGGCCCCGCTTCCCGCAGCATGTCCCAGGCGTCCTCGTAGGCGCCGACCACGCGGGTCGCGCGCAGCACCACCACGGCGGTGTCCGGCAGCAGGTTGAGCGTGGTCGGCCGCTGCGGCGACGACGGCAGCATCAGCGTGCCCGTCTCGGCGATGGCGGCGAAGGCGTGCTGCACGCTGACCAGGTCAGTCGGCTCCGCCCGTCCCTCGCGCAGGCGCAGCAGCGGGCGGCTGCCCCACGGGATCGCGCGCAGTTCCGGATGCGGCGCGATGGCGACATCGCCGGGCAGGTTCTGCGAGGCGAGGTACTCGGCCAGCGCCCCCGGCACGGCGTCGGCGTCCGGAACCCGGGTCACGGTGCCGAACTCGCGTTCGATGAAATGCACCAGCATGGCGACCTGCTCCGGCCGCGGGATGGCGGTGCGCGCCGGCACCAGGTGGCGCGGGTGCCGGGCCAGCCGCGCCCGCAGCATGGCCTGCTGGTCCTCCGGCAGCGGACCCCGGCGCAGGCCGCGGCGAATGGCGTCGAGGATGGCGGCCTGGGTCATCGTTGCGCCCGCTGCTGCCGGGCGTAGCGGGCGAAGAAGGTGTCGCCCTCCGGCGCCGGCAGGTCGCGCCCGGCGGTCCAGCCGCCGGCGAACGGCAGCCGGGCGAAACGGCCCCGCCTGCGCCCCATAAGCCCGAGCGCCAGCGCCGCCGCCCGCGTGCCGAGCCGGTACAGCGCCGGCCGCCGGGCGAACCAGGCCCATAGCGCGAGGTTGCCGCGGACGCCGCCGGGGGTGAGATGGCGCTCGAACTCGCGCTCCCGCCAGTGCCGCATCATCTTGGGCAGCGGGATCTTCACCGGGCAGACGGACTCGCACTTGCCGCAGAAGGTGCTGGCGTTGGGCAGGTTGCCGGCCTCCGCCACCCCGATCAGCGACGGGGTCAGCACGGAGCCCATCGGCCCCGGGTAGACCCAGCCGTAGGCGTGTCCGCCGACCGCGCCGTACACGGGGCAATGGTTCATGCAGGCGGCGCAGCGGATGCAGCGCAGCATGTCCTGGAACTCGGTGCCCATCATCGCGC
>CAXSFF010000815.1:0-2599 GCA_964236035.1 uncultured Acetobacteraceae bacterium | reverse complement strand
GGTCGGCTTCCGGTGGAATGGGGTAGGCGACGCGCCACAGACCCGGCGGGCCGGAATCCGGCACATGGAACACCGCCGCCCAGGCGTCCGGGTCGGCGATGTAGCCAGCGCCGGTGAAGCCCAGCGCGCCAAGGTCGTAGGTGGTGCTGGCAACCAGGTAGCGCTCCGGCCAGGTGAAGCCCTCGAACTCCACCCCCATCGCGGCACGCACCACGCTGCGGGCGCCGTCGCAGCCGATGGCGAAGCGGCCCCGCACCACGGACCCGTCGGCCAACGTCGTGGCGACGCCGTCCGCGTCCTGCGCCACCGCGGCGACGGGGCTGGCGAACCGCACCTCGACGGTGGGGGCATGGGCGCGGATCTCCTCCAGCAGCAGCGGCGTCAGGCGGTGCTGCTCAAGGTGCAGGCGGTAGGGATACGGCGTCTCGTCGGCCAGCAGCGAGAGGTCGAACTCGGCGACCACGCCGGCCAGGCGGTCGCGCACCTGCCAGGACGGCACCTTGATCCCCGCGCGGTGCATCGCGTCGCCGACGCCAAGCGCCGTCAGCATCTCGATGGTGGGCGGATGGAACGACCCGGCGCGCAGGTCATGCGGCAGTTGCGCGTCGGCCTCGAACACGATGGCGGGGAGGCCGGCCAGGCCCAGCGCGAGGGCGGCGCTCAACCCTGTGGGGCCAGCGCCGACGACCAGGACCGGATCGACCGAAGACAACAGCGCCTCCCCTACAGCAAAACGGCGTTGCATACCAATCGCTGCACTGCTCCTCCTCCCCTTGCGGGAGGAGGTCGGGAGGAGGGGTGGCCACGCCAAACACCTCGCACGCCCCCCCCCAGCCCCTCCCGCAAGGGGAGGGAAGAAGAGTGGGAACCATTGCCGTCGATAGTGTTCTTGATCCGACGATACGGCCGCCTGGATGGCGCGCGCAATGGGCGTCGACGGTGGCGGGGGCGGACGGTAGGATGCGGCGTGAACGGACCTGGAAGCTGACCGATGCAGACCTTGTTGCCGCTGGCCGCCAACGTCGCGGCCCGGCTGGTCGCGCGGCGGGAAACGCTTGCGGTGGCGGAGTCATCCGCCGGCGGTCTGCTGGCGGCGGCGCTGCTGGCGCAGGCGGGGGCGTCGCGCTTCTTCGTGGCAGGCGCCGTGGTCTACACGGCCACCGCGCGCGAGGCGCTGCTCGGGCTGACGCCGGAGATGCTCGCGGACATGCGTTCGTCCAGCGCGCCCTACGCCGCGTTGCTGGCCACCACCATGCGCGCGCGGCTGGGGACGGCCTGGGGCTTGGCGGAAACGGGCGCCGCCGGGCCGGCCGGCAACCGCTATGGCGACGCGGCCGGGCATAGCTGCCTCGCGCTTGCCGGCCCCGTGACGCGCGGCCTGGTGCTGGAGACCGGCAGCGGCGACCGGGTGGCCAACATGCGCACGTTCGCGGCGGCGGCGCTCGGCCTGCTGTCCGACGCGCTGGACGCCGCCTGACCCATCCCGCGCCTGCTGCCATCGGCGTCGACTTCGGCACCACCAACAGCGTGGTGACGCGGGTGGCGGCCGACGGCAGCGTGGCTGCCGCCCGTTTCGACAACCGCGCGTTGGACGTGTTCCGCACCGTGCTGTGCTTCTGGACGGAGGCGCAAGGCGGCCGCAGCGCGATCCGCCACGCCGCCGGGTCGGAGGCGCTGGCCCGCTACCAGGACGATCCGTTCGACGCCCGGCTGATGATGTCGCTGAAGACCTACCTGGCGCAGCGCAGCTTCAACCAGACCCAGGTGTTCGGCCGCACCTTCACGCTGGAGGACCTGGTCGGCCTGTTCCTGCGCGCGCTGTTCGACGGTGCCGGCGTGGCGCCGGGCGCCAGGATCATGGCGGGGCGGCCGGTGCGCTTCGCCGGCGAGCGGGCGGACGAGGCGCTAGGCGAGGCGAGGCTGCGCGAATCGTACCGCCGGGCCAGCCTCGGCGAGGTCGCGCTGGCCTTGGAGCCGGTCGCCGCCGGCTACCGCTTCACCCGGGGGCTGACGGCGGCGGCCACCGTGCTGGTGGGGGATTTCGGCGGCGGCACCAGCGACTTCTCGCTGCTGCGGTTCGAGCCTGGCGCGGCCGTGACCACCTTGGGCAACACGGGGCTTGGCATCGCCGGCGACACCTTCGACTATCGCATCATCGACCGGGTGGTGTCGCCGCTGCTGGGCAAGGGCGGCAGCTATTCGCCCGGCGCCACCGCGCTGCCGATCCCGCCGGACTACTATTCCGGCTTCGCGCAATGGCACCGGCTGTCGCTGATGCGCTCGCCGCGCACGCTGCGCGACATCGCCGAGGTGGCGCGCACGGCCGAGCATCCGGAGCGGCTGCGTCACCTGATCCGCCTGATCGAGGACGAGGCCGGCTATGCGCTGTACCGGTCGGTGTCGGCGGCGAAGGCGGCGCTGTCGCAGGCGGAGCGCGCCGAGTTGCGCTTCGACCACGATGGTTTCCACGTCGCGCAGACCATCGAGCGACATGATTTCGAGGCATGGATCGCGCCCGACCTGGCCCGGATCGGCGCCGCGGTCGACCAGGTGCTGAGCGAGGCGTCAGTGGCGCCGGCGGCGGTGGACCGGGTGTTCC
>CAXSFF010000814.1:0-2600 GCA_964236035.1 uncultured Acetobacteraceae bacterium | reverse complement strand
GTCCAGCACGGGGCGGGACGGCAGCGCGGCGCCGGCGTTGTTGAAATGCACCATCCCCTCGGCGCAACCCGGCGTCTCCGCCCGCGCCCGCGCCACGTCGATCATCCCAAGCGCTCCACGAACGCGGCCAGGCCGGGCTGGCGGGCGGTGGCCACGCGGGCGGCGTGCAGCACGCTGCGCACGGCGAGCGTCGCCTGTTCGAGATCGTCGTTGATCACGACGTGGTCGAACTCGCGCCAGTGGGCGATTTCGGCGCGGGCGGCGGCCATGCGGCGGGCGACATCCGCCGGGTCGCCGTCGCCGCGGGCGCGCAGGCGGGATTCCAGCGCGCCGATCGAGGGCGGCAGGATGAACACGCCGGCCACGTCGTCCGGCAACGCGGCGCGCAACTGCCGATAGCCCTGCCAGTCGATGTCGAACACCACGTCGCGGCCCTCGGCCAGCGCCTGCTGCACGGGCGCGCGGGGGGTGCCGTAGCGGCGGCCGAACACCTCGGCCCATTCCAGCAGCTCGCCGCGGTCCACCATGCCGCGGAACTCCGACGGCGTGCGGAAGAAGTAGTGCACCCCTTCCCGCTCCCCCGTCCGCGGCGCGCGGGTGGTGGCGCTGACCGAAAGGCTCAGCCGCGGCTCGGTGGCGAGCAGGGCGCGGGTGATGGTACTCTTGCCGGCGCCCGACGGGGCCGCGACCACCAGGCAGATGCCGCGGCGGGCCGGCGCGTCAGGCATCGGACGCTACTTGCTGCACTGCTCCTCCTCCCCCGATGCTTGAGGAATGGGCGGGAGGAAGCCGGGAGGAGGGGTGGCCACGCCAACTACCTTGCGCGCGGGACCCCTCACCCCGGCCCTCTCCCGCAAGGGGAGAGGGAGAAGGGTTGGGCTACTCGACATTCTGCACCTGCTCGCGCAGCTGCTCGATGGTCGCCTTCAGCCGCAGCCCCGTCGTGGTCAGCGCGATGGAGCTGGATTTCGAGCACAGCGTGTTGGTCTCGCGCACGAACTCCTGCACCAGGAAGTCGAACCGCCGCCCGATGGCGACGCCCTCCGCCAGCAACGCGCGCGCGGCCTGCATGTGGCTGTCGAGCCGGTCGAGTTCCTCGCGCACGTCGGACCGCGCCGCCAGTAGCGCGATCTCCTGCGCCAGGCGCTCCTCGGACAGGCGGTCGTGCTGGGTCGGCGTGTCGCGCAGCAGCAAGGCAAGCTGTTCCTGGATGCGGGCCTGGTGCGCGGCCGGCTGGTCGGCGGCCTGCAGCATGGCGTCGACGTGCAGGGCGGCGATCTCGTCCAGCAGGGTCGACAGCACGGCGGCGGTGCGGCCACCCTCGGCCTCGCGCGCCTGCACCAGTTGCGCCAGCGCCACGGCGAACCCGTCGCGCAGGATAGTGCGGTGATCATCGGTCAGCGCGTCGTCCTCCGCCGGCTGGGCGGCGCGCAACACGCCGGGCAGCGCCAGCAGGCCGTCCGCCGACAGCGGCGCCGCGTGGGGGATGCGCGAGTGCAGGTCCTGGGCGATGGCCAACACTTGGGCGAGCGCCGCCGGGTCGGCGACCAGGCGGCTGCCGGCCTCGCGCCGGATCGTGCAGTTGGCGGCGACGTTGCCACGGCGCAGCAGCGGGGCGGCAAGCTCCCGCAGCCCCGCCTCCATGGCGTCGAGCCCAGCGGGCAGGCGGAACTTGAGGTCGAGGCCACGGCCATTGACGCTGCGCAGCTCCCACGCCCAGCTCATCCCGGACGCCTGGCCCTCGGCGCGGGCGAAACCGGTCATGGAGGCGAGCGCTGCTGTCATGCGCCGCTTCTAGAGGCTGTTACGGACTATGGCGAGACGTGTTGGGACGCGTGATGCTAGCCAAACAGCCCACCGCGCCCACGCAATCATCACGCGGCATCCCTGCTCTAGAAGCGGCCGTCCATGATACGAGCCAGACTAGCTCCTCAAGCCGCTGGCAGGAGGTTGCCTTGCTCTGCGACAGGCGGTTGCGGGCTTGGAGGCAGAACGACGTTGGTGGGCGAGTCGTATTTGTTCCGAGCGCCGGTCGAAAGGTCGACAACGATACCGACGATGCCACCGACCAGCAGGTTGCCGAATACCCAGGGCTCAATGCCGGACTTGTCAGGAGCTGATGCTTCTTGGAATCCTGGTTTTGCGCAGGAGACGAGCAAGTCGTGCCTGGTCCGTTGGACGAGCGTGCTGGCTGGTGTCGTCACCTGCTGAACCTGAACGCCTTCCCGCGTAATGGTGCAGACTGCGCCTGGAGGCGTGCTGTTGAAGGCGACGTCCTGGGTTGTTCCCGAGACGATCGAGGCGCAGCCAGAGAGGAAAACGAGTGCCGCGAGAGAAATGCAGGAATTCATAATGTGTGATCTCATCCCGTAAAGGGTCAAACGCCTGAATAGATTACACGCCAAGAAACAAACAAAAAGCTAATAGAGCCTCAAATAAGGATCATCGGGCCGCATTATTTGCGACCGCGTGTTGCGTATACGTATCGCAGCCAGTCAGCACAAGCCTTTAAGCGAGCAGTGACCGCAAGTCACGGTATCGCCGGGACCGGCAGCGCCACCGCCGCGCGCCCGCGCTCGATCTCGCGCCAGCGGGCGACC
>CAXSFF010000813.1:0-2602 GCA_964236035.1 uncultured Acetobacteraceae bacterium | reverse complement strand
CGAGTAGTTGTCGCGGATGGCGCGCTTGATGAGGTTGGCCTCCTCGTGGATCAGCGCCGGGGCCATCGAGGCCATGGTGGTGTCGCGGATGCTGTCCCACAGCTCAAGCAAGTACTCGCAGTCGCGCATGATCTCCGCCTTCGGGCGGTTGGCGCCGGCGGTGCGCACGATCAGCCCCATGCCGCGGGGGATCTGCAGCTCGCTGGTGACCTCCTTCAGGCGGCGGCGGTCGGCGGTCGAGGTGATCTTGCGCGAGATGCCGCCGCCGCGCGGCGAGTTCGGCATCAGCACGCTGAACCGCCCGGCGAGCGAGATGTAGGTGGTGAGCGCCGCGCCCTTCGAGCCGCGCTCCTCCTTGACCACCTGCACCAGCAGGATCTGGCGGCGGCGGATGACCTCCTGGATCTTGTAGCTGCGCATGAAGCGGGCGGGCGCCCGGGCCTCGCGGGGTTCGTCTTCGCGGGGTTCGTCCTCGTTCTGGTCGGCGGCGGGTGCGTTGGCTTCCGCCTCGAAGCTCATGGGAGCCATCTCGGCGTCGTGGTCCGCCGCTGCTGCAAACGGCTCGTCACCTGCGGCGGAATCTGGTTCCGCCGCCTCAGCCACAGACTCGGCTTCGGCGATCTCCTCGCGGGCGACCAGAAAGTCCTGCGCCATCGCGGCGGCCTGGGTCGTCTCGCGGCCGGGCTCCTCCAGCGGCAACGGCGGTTCCGTCGGTTCGGGCACGGTCTCCGGCTCGGACGCAGAGACCGCGTTCATTTCCGGAAACGGCGCCTCGGCCAGATCAGGGGCGCTTTCGCCGGAATAGGGGTCGGTGGCGGCCCCGGACCCCGGCGGCGCCTCGTCGATCGTGCCCGGGAACTCGGCCAGCGGCGCATTCTCGACGAACGCATCCTCATCCGCGACCAGTTCGCTGATCAGCGCCGGGTGCAGGCCGGTTTCGTAACCCGGACTGGCATGCTCGATCGTGGACGGCTCCGCCTGGCGCTCGATCGGCGCCTCATCATGGCTGTCGCCGCCCTGAGCCTCGTCGGCTGCCGCGGCGGCGTCGTCGGCCGCCTCCTCGGCGCGGGCTTCGGCCTCCTGCAGCTCCAGCAGACGCTGCCGGTCGGCGACGGGAATCTGGTAGTAGTCCGGATGGATTTCGCCGAACGCCAGGAAGCCGTGGCGGCCGCCGCCGTACTCCACGAACGCCGCCTGCAGGCTGGGCTCGACCCGGACGATCTTGGCGAGGTAGATGTTGCCCTTGAGCTGCTTCTTGGCAGCGGTCTCGACGTCGAAATCCTCCAGGCGGCTACCGTCCAGCACCACCACGCGGGTTTCTTCCGCGTGGGTCGCGTCGATCAGCATGCGTTTGGTCATCGTTGGGGTGTCTCCGGTGCGCCTGCCAACAGCGCGCGAACGGCGCGGTGCGGTGGCGGCTGAATGGACGTGAGGATCGGGACCGGCCGCGGCAGCGCAGGTCGTGCAGGCGTTGTCGGCAACCGTCGGGTCCGCCCGCCTCGCCGCAGGGCGCGGCAGGGCTGGGTGTGCGGACGGCGGATGCGGCAGCGCTCATTCGACCCAAGGCGGTCCCTGAAATGGCTGCGCAGCGAAACCCGCGCGAGCCTGGTCTGGTCGGAAGCTGGCTGGCGAATGCCAACCCCACGCGCGAAACGCGCGATCCGGGCGGGTAATCGAGGGTTCCACGCGGGCGCCAGGACTCCGTCGGAGCCGGTCTGCTGCCCACGGGATACGATGTCACCGCAGCGTCCGAATCATGACGTAAACGCCGCACCCCTGCAAGCCCGCTGTGATCCACCGCCAGCCGGGCGCCGAACCGCGGCTTTCCGGCAACATGAAACAGCCATTATCAGCAGCCAATACGCTGCGGCGAACCTGATATGCTAGGAGGTGGCCATGGTGGAACGGCACGCACGGCTATGGGCCAGACGCAGCCTGTTGAGCACGGGAGCCGCGACCCTCATGGCCGGGCTGGCGCAGGCCGCCGGGTCGCAGCGCCCGGCCAGTCCCTCACCCAGTCCGCCCGACCCACGCGCCCGGCCGCTGGTGGTGCTCGACCCCGGGCATGGCGGCAAGGACCCGGGCGCCATCGGCATCACCGGCACCTACGAGAAGCACGTCGCCTTCGCCGCCGCCACGGAGCTGAAGCGGCAGCTCGACGCCGACGGCGGCTGCCGCGTCGCCATGACCCGGCAGCGCGACGTGTTCATCCCGCTGGAGGAGCGCGTCGCCATCGCCCAGCGCCAGGGCGCCGCGCTGTTCGTCTCGATGCACGCCGACGCCCTCTCCGACCACAGCGTGCGCGGCGCCAGCATCTACACCTTGGCGGAGGTCGCCTCGGACGCGCAGACCGCCGCCCTCGCCCGGCGCGAGAACAGCGCTGACCGCTTCGGCGGCCCAGCGTTCCGCGACGTGTCGCCGGAGGTCGCCAGCATCCTCGCCAGCCTGGTGCGGCGGGAGACGCGCGCCGGGTCGTCGCGGCTGTCGCACGGCATGGTGGACCAGCTCGACCGCTCGCTGCCGATGCTGCAGAACCCGGCCCGCCACGCAAGCTTCGTGGTGCTGAAGGCCGCCGACATCCCGAGCGTGCTGGTGGAGATGG
>CAXSFF010000812.1:0-2604 GCA_964236035.1 uncultured Acetobacteraceae bacterium | reverse complement strand
ACGCCGCACGGCCATAGCAGCGCGCGAGCCAGCCCTTAGTTGGAGTGTAGCGCTCCATTTCTAACGGCTGCCAACGCGAGGGTGACAGCACACACGCCACGTTCAGATCGGCTATTGTGAATCGGTCTTCGGCTAACCACTCACGCTGCGCGAGCACTGCGTCGAGTTGATCGATCGCTTGATGGGCCTCCGCCAACGCGACAGCGGCCGTGAGGCCTTGGTACACTGCCTGCCCACCGTCCCGTCGCACCCACGGTTCGAGGTGCGCCTGCGCCCAGAGCGTCCAGCGCCAAGCATCGGCTTCCTTGGTCGGGTCGGCAGGATACAGAGCTTCCGGACCGGAAGAGCCGAAGGTCTTGGCCAAATATAGATTGATCGCGAGGGACTCTGCCAGGCAGAAGCCGTCATGATCGATGGCGGGCACTGCGCCTAAGGGGTTTACCCGCCGGAATGCCTCAGATTTCAGCCACGGGTCGGTCCATGCGACGGGAACATGCTCGTACTTGAGCCCTAACTCCTCGGCCACCCAGAGGCTTCGCATCGTCCGAGATTGTGGCGAGCCGTAGATCGTGAGGGCCATGGGCGTGGTTAGCCGGATCGGTCGCCCCGCGCGACCCCATTTCCCGCTTGGCTAGCCGGTGTCACACCCGGTCGGATAAGACGCGGCTGGGTAAATCACGTTATTCGTAAGCGTCCGGTGAGGGTGTCGGCTCAGACCGGACGGTAGTTCCAAGGCAGCAGATCGGCGACGCGGCGGGCAGGATGATCGGCGATGCGGCCGATGGTATCGGTCAGCCAAGCCTCGGGATCGATGCCGTTGAGCTTGGCCGTCTCGATGAGGCTGTAGATGCTGGCGGCGCGGTAGCCGCCCTGGTCGGAGCCCGCGAACAGCCAGTTCTTGCGGCCGATGGCGACGCCGCGCAGCGAGCGCTCGGCCGCGTTGTTGTCGATCTCGAGCCGGCCGTCATCAATGTAGCGGGTGAGCGCCGGCCAGCGCGTGAGCGCGTAGCGGATGCCGATCGCCAGGTCGGAGCGCCGCGACAACTTGGGCAAGGTCTGGTCCAACCAGCGTCGAAGCTGGTCGAGCAACGGTCCGGCTCTGGCCTGGCGCTCGGGTCGTCGCTCATCCGGCGGGCGGCGGCGCAGGTCGTCCTCGACCGCGTAGAGCCCGGCGATGTGGTCTAGCGCCTCGCGCGCGGTCGCCGAGCCGGTCGCGGCATGGACGTCGAAGAACTTGCGGCGGACGTGCGCCCAGCAGGCGACCTCGGTGATGCGCTCGCCATAGAGCCAATCGAACCCGGCATAGCCGTCGGCGTGCAGGTCGCCCCGGAACCGGGCGAGGTGCTCCGCCGGTCGCTCGGCCTTGCGATCGGGCGCGTAACGGAACAGCACGGCTGGCGGCGCCTCGCTGCCGTGGCCGCGCTCGTCGCGGACGTAGGTCCACAGCCTGCCGGTCCTGGTGCGTCCCGCGCCCGGCGCGAGCACCGGCACGGGGGTGTCGTCGGCGTGGAGCGTGGAGCCGCCCATGACGTGGCGTTCGAGCGCGTCGACCAGCGGATCGAGCAGCTTGGCCGAGCGCCCCACCCAGTCAGCGAGCGTGGATCGCGCGAGATCGACGCCTTGGCGGGCGTAGATGCCCGACTGGCGGTAGAGCGGGAGGTGGTCGGCGTACTTGGACACCAGCACGTGCGCGAGCAGCCCGGCACCCGGCCTGCCGCGCTCGATCGGCATGGACGGCGCGAGTGCCTGAACGATGCGCTCGCACGCGCGGCAGCTGAGGCGTGGCCGGACGTGACGCACTACCCGGAAGGAGGCGGGGACGTAGTCGAGCTGCTCGGTCACATCCTCACCCATGCGCCGCATCGACCCGCCGCAGTCGGGGCACACGCAGGACGGCTCGTGCAGCACGTCCTCGCGCGGCAGGTGGTCAGGGAGTGGCTGGCGGTGCGGCTTGGCGGCGTCGCGGGCGCGCGCAACTGCGGGCGGCACCCTGGCGGCTGCTTCCGCCTCGGCCTCCTCCAACCCAAGCTCCAGCTGGTCAGCCTCGCGGGTCAGGCGCTCCGACGACCGCCCGAACGCCATGCGCCGGAGCCGGGCCACCTGCATGCGAAGCTGCTCCAGCTCTGCGTCTGCAACCACCAACATGGCCTTGAGCAGGTCCACATCGTCGGGCAGCGAGGCGGCGTCGAGCAACACGATCGCTTATACCAGAGCAGCGTCAGCCATGCACGCAAGATCCGCAGAAAACCGTGCTTTTTACCAGGCCAGCGGCGGTTGCGATGACCGGATCGGATGCCGCCAGTCCACCCCTTCGAGTAGCATCGACAGCTGCGCCGGCGTGAGCACGGCGACGCCGTCCGCGGTTGCAGGCCAGGTGAACCGGCCACGCTCGAGCCGCTTAGCATGGAGCACGAGACCCTGGCCGTCCCACCACAGCAGCTTGACCAGATCGCCCCGCTTGCCACGGAACGCGTATACCGCGCCCCCGAACGGGTCTTGGCGCAGCCGCTGCCGAACGAGCGCGGCGAGCCCGTCAAAGCCCTTGCGCATATCCGTGACCCCGGCCGCCAGATACACCCGGACGCCAGCTGGCGGGCCGATCAC
>CAXSFF010000811.1:0-2606 GCA_964236035.1 uncultured Acetobacteraceae bacterium | reverse complement strand
CCTTGCAGGTCGCCCTTCAGGCTGTAGTTCCACTGGTGGTAGGGGCACAGCAGGTCCTCGACGTGGCCCTTGCGCGCCTGGCAGAACTTGACGCCGCGGTGGGCGCAGCGGTTCTCCACCACGCTGACCTCATCGGGGCCGCTGCGCACGACGATCACCGGGCGCTCGCCGAGGGTGGTGGTCTTGAAGTCGCCCACCTCCGGG
The DNA here is from genome assembly GCA_964236035.1 of uncultured Acetobacteraceae bacterium. Taxonomy (GTDB): domain Bacteria; phylum Pseudomonadota; class Alphaproteobacteria; order Acetobacterales; family Acetobacteraceae; genus CAXSFF01. The sequence goes on along the minus strand of CAXSFF010000811.1, from coordinate 2,402 downwards.
ATCTCGGCTTCGAGCGCGCAATACAGCCAATGCGGGCCGTACCAGAGGCGCTGCAGCTCGGCGGCGTAGATGTCGGGGTCGGAATATACCCAGTATGGCACCTGGCCGGTGGCGTCCTGTGGCCAGATGCGGTTGATTTCGTTCATGGCGGCTCCTGGAGCTGGTTTCTTCCCAGGATAATCTTCTTCAACCGGTTGCCTCCTGTCAAACGCCTTGCACATTGTGCAACGCAGCTAAGGAGTTCGGGAATGGACGACATGCAGGCCAAGGTCGTGATCGTGGGCGCTGGCCATGCCGGCGGCGCCCTGGCGCTGGAGCTGCGCAAGCTCGGGCACACGGGGCCGATCACCCTGGTCGGAACCGAGCAGCACCTGCCCTACGAGCGGCCGTCACTGTCCAAGGAGCTGCTGACGGGGGCCGACGACGAGCCTACCTTCGTGGCCGAGGCCGCGGTCTGGGCGGAGAAGGGCATCGAGCTGCGGCTGCGCGCCACCGCCGAGCGGATCGCCCGCGCCGACCATGAGGTCCATCTCGCCGACGGCAGCGTGCTCGGCTACGACCACCTGGTGCTGGCGACCGGCGGCGCCGCGCGCAGCCTGGTGCTGGACGGGATGCTCGTCGCCACGCTGCGCCATGTCGAGGACACCGCGCACCTGCGCGAGCGGGCCGCGTCGGCGCGGTCGGCGATCGTGGTCGGCGGCGGCGTGATCGGATTGGAGACGGCGGCCAGCCTGCGTAAGCTCGGTCTCGCTGTCACCGTGATCGAGCGGGCGCCGCACCTGATGGCGCGCAACGTGCCGCCGGACATGGCCGCCCGCCTGGAGGCGGTGCACCGCGAGGCCGGCGTCACGCTCTGCCTGGGCCGCCAGATCGCCAGCGCCCGCCACGAGGCCGGCGTCGTGCAGGTGACGCTGGACGACGGCGCCACGATGGGCGCGGAGCTGGTGCTGGCCGGCATCGGCATCGTGCCGGGCACGGCGCTGGCCAGTGCCGCCGGGCTGCCCTGCCCGGACGGGATCGCGGTGGACGACCGCTACGTCACCGCCGACCCGGCGATCTCGGCGGTCGGCGACGTCGCCTGTCCGCCCGGCGGACGCCACGAAAGCTGGGGCCACGCGCAGAGCAGCGCCCGCGCCGCGGCCCTCGCCATCCTGGGCCTGCCAGCGGAGAGCGTGGCGGTGAACTGGTTCTGGACGGTGCAGCACGGCCACACGCTGCAGATCGCCGGCGACCCGATGCGGGGCACGCTGGCCGCGCGCGGCGCGGTGTCGCTGTACTTGGACGGGGACACCGTCGCCGGGGTCGCGGCGCTCGACTCCGGGCGGGAGTTCGGCGCGGCGCGGCGGCTCGTCGGCAAGCGGGTCGACCCGGCGCGGGCTATCGACCCGGCGGCGGACCTGCGCAAGCTGGCGTCGTAGCGGGCCAGCGTCCGCCCAGCGTCTCCGTCAGGCGGCGGCAGGCGGCCGTCAGCGCGGCCTCCGTCTGCGCGTCGGCCGCCTGGTCCGCGGCGCCGTTGGCGAAGGTGGTGGCGACTAGGGCCAACCGTCCCTGCAAGTCGAACACGGGCGCGCCGACCGCCCGCAACCCCGGGATCAAGTCCCCCTGCACCCGCGCCGAGCACGCTTTGCGCACCCGCGCCCGCAGCGCTGGCAAGTCCAAAGCCGGGCCTGGTTCACGTCCGGCGTGGGCGTCCATGGTCACGGGATCGCCGAACGCGAAGAACGTCTGCCCGGTGGCGGAGCGCAGCAGCGGCATGATCGACCCGACCGCCAATGACGTGATGACGGGCGGGTTACCGGCGAACCAGCGCACCACGGTCGGCCCCATGTCGCCCCACACGGCGAGCAGGCAGGTGCGCCCCGTCTCCCGCGCGAACGCCGCGAACGTCGCGTCCGCGGCTGCGAAGATGTCGAGCCGGGCCAGTGCCGCCAGGCCGATGCGGATGGCGCCGGCGTCGAGGTCGTACAGCCCGGTCGCCGCCTCCTGCCGCGCCAGCCCCGCTGCGATCAGGCTGCTGAGGTAGCGGTGCGCCTGGCTGGCGGACAGGCCAGCGCCGTGGGCGATGGCGGACAGCGCCGCCGGGCCGGGCTGCGCCGCCAGGGCGGTGAGCACGCGCATGCCGATCTCGACCGACTGGATGCCGCGGCGGCGGGGTGGGGGAGCGTCGGTCATGCGGTGAGCTTACACCAGCGGCTCAGGATTTTCCCCTCCCCTCGCGGGAGGGGCTAGGGAAGGGGTACGGCGCGCAGGGTGGTTGGTGGGGCCACCCCTCCTCCCGGCCTCCTCCCGCAAGGGGAGGAGGAGCAGAAAGGCGCGTTCGCTGGTATCCTGCAGCAATGCCGCATTTGTGGAGAGCGCCATGACCCTACGCTTTCTCGCCGCCGCGATCGTGCTGAGCCTCA
>CAXSFF010000810.1:0-2609 GCA_964236035.1 uncultured Acetobacteraceae bacterium | reverse complement strand
CAGGCGCAGGTAGTCGTAGACCTCCGTGATGGTCCCAACCGTCGACCGGGGGTTGCGCGAGGTGGACTTCTGGTCGATCGAGACGGCCGGCGACAGGCCTTCGATGAAGTCGACGTCGGGCTTGTCCATCTGGCCGAGGAACTGGCGGGCGTAGGCCGACAGGCTCTCGACGTAGCGGCGCTGGCCCTCGGCGTAGATGGTGTCGAACGCGAGCGAGGACTTGCCCGACCCGGACAGCCCCGTGATGACGGTGAGCTGGTCGCGGGGGATGGCGACGTCGACGTTCTTGAGGTTGTGCTCGCGCGCGCCGCGCACGGTGATGAAGCCGGCCATGCGGTCCCCGGGGAGTGGTGTGATGGTGGTGCGGTGGCCACCATGTATGGCACCGCAGCAAGGCAGTGCAAAGGTGCGGCGGGCAGGGTATGCTGCGTGACCAAGCGGGGGATGCGACGATGGCTGGCAGCGTGAACAAGGTGATCCTGGTCGGCAACTTGGGCCGCGATCCCGAGTCGAGGGCGATGCAGAACGGCGGCAAGGTGGTCAGCTTCTCGATCGCCACCAGCGAGAGCTGGACCGACAAGGCGTCCGGCGACCGCAAGGACAAGACCCAGTGGCACCGCATCTCGATCTTCAACGAGAAGCTGGGCGAGATCGCCGAGAAGTACTGCAAGAAGGGCAGCAAGGTGTATCTCGAAGGCACGCTGGAGAGCCGCAAGTACACGGACCAGGCGGGTGTCGAGAAGGAGATCACCGAGGTCGTGCTAGGGCGGTTCCGGGGCGAGCTGACGCTGCTGGACGGACGCCCGTCCGGTGGCGGCGAGATGGGCGAAGCCAGCGGCTACCAGGCGCGGCAACCCGCGCGTGCGGCGGCTCCGGCGCGCTCCGGCGCGGCGCCGTCTTGGGACGCCAACAAGGGCGGCGGCGACCTGGACGACGACATCCCGTTCTGAGTGGCTTGCGCTGTTTCTTAGCGCGTTACAGGACGCTGGGAACTCTGTCCCGAAGGCGGGCTGCCCTGCCAAATGCGGACAGTGACACCTATCCTGCAAACCTCACTTGGAAGCATGCATCAAAGCGATTGCCTTGACATGCTGCGTACCGTCGAAGAGGCGGTCGTCGATCTGGATTTTGCAGGCCCGCCGTTCAATCTCGGGAAAGCCACACGGCAAAAATTGACAATTCGATCGCAGCGCGGAGGGAGCGGCGCCGGCGACGATGACAGATTGCGGCACAGGCATCGGATGAAGTCGGGCGCTCGTCGTCACTTCACCAAGGCTACAGGCTATCCTGTCTGCTCCTCCTCCCCTTGCGGGAGGAGGGGTAGCCACACGGTCACTCTACGCGGCTATCCTCCCTTTTGCTCGTTCTGCAAAGGATAAGGGGAAGAGTTGCAGCCAATGATGTCGCAAGCCGATCAGCCGCCGGCCGGCACGTCCTATCCGAGCACAAGGTAGCGGCCCCGCTGCGATCCGTGTCTGGCCCACGCGCCCGCACGGCGGCTGAACGTCGACCCGGCGCCTCGGCCTGGGCATGGATGCCATCCTCGGTCGGCAACTCCTCCGCCGTGCCCTTGTCGTCGGCGCCGAATGATTTCAGCTCGCGACGCGCCACCTGGCCAACAAAATTCAGAAACACTACTGATTATTATCAGTAGTTTTGCGAGAACTTATTATGCCCACCGCATTTGTAAATAATCCAAATAACCGTTAGACAGCGTTGCTCTAGCGTAAAGTTGTCGTTTTTTCTCAAAACGATGCACGCCGACTGCTTTCCGCTCGCCGACTTGAGTGTCGGACAGCACATGGTTCCGTATGACGGCCAATCCTGGCGAGTTTCCAGCCTGAAACAGGGGCAAAATGCCGACACTCACGACATTAGTCAGCTTCAACGGCGACGACGGCGCCTATCCGCAGGGCGGCTTGACCGTCAACGCCGCTGGCGACCTTTTCGGCACGGCGAGTGGCGGCAGCACGGTGTTCGAGCTGGTGAAGACCGTTGCCGGATATGCCGCCACGCCGACCGACCTTCTCGGCCCGTACGGTAGTGTTCAAGTATCGTCTACCGCGCCCCTGCTCGCCGATGCTGCCGGAGATCTGTTCAGTGCTTTGTTTTATGGCGGGTTAGCTGGACAAGATGGCAAGGTCACGGAACTTCTGAACACCGCACGCGGCTACGTCCCGACCGTCCTGGTAAACTTCGACTACACGAACGGGGGGCCTAGAGCTGGCCTCATTGCCGACGCAGCTGGAGACCTGATCGGCACGTCACCATACACCGGAGCCTATTCACCGTACCCCGGAGCCGGCTCTGGAGAGGGTGCCATTTTCGAGATTGCCAAGACCAGCACCGGCTATGCCAGCGTCGCGATCACGTTGGCCAGCTTCAATTACGTGGATGGGGCGTATCCTTACTCCAACGTGATCACGGACGCCGCCAGCAACCTGTTCGGGACGACAGGGAACGGTGGGGCGCTGGGCCTCGGCACGATCTTCGAGCTTGCGAAGATCCCGACTGGCTACGCGTCGACGCCGACCACGTTGGCCGCGTTCAGCAGCGCCACCGGAACCTCTCCAAGCGATTTGACCATGGACGCCGCCGGGAACCTGTTC
>CAXSFF010000809.1:0-2613 GCA_964236035.1 uncultured Acetobacteraceae bacterium | reverse complement strand
GATCTGCTCGATCATGCGGCTGTAGAGCGTCCACTCGTCGAGGTTGCGCAGGTCGCGCAGGTAGGCGAGCACCGCCGCCGGCGGGGCGGCGATGTAGGTCGACGTGGCGAAAGTGTTGCGTTCCATGGGTGCGGCCTCGTCAGTGGGATGCGAGCAGAGGGAAGCTGAGGCCCTCGGGCCGTGCCGGCGCACGCCCGGCGCGCAGGCCCTCGTTGCGGCCATGGGTGGGCGCCACCCGGTCGGCGTCGATCACCACGTCGACGACGTAGGGGCCGCCGGCGGCCATCGCCTCGGCCAGCGCCGCCGCCAGGGCGTCCTCGCGCTCGACACGCACCGAGCCCGCGCCCATCGCACGCGCCAACAGCGCAAAATCCACCGGCGGGAAGCTCGCATCCGCGACGCCCGCCATGCCAAGCGCCGCCATGCCCTGGAAGCACATGTTGTAGCGGCCATCGTTCAGCACGATCCACACAACCGGGAGCTGGGCCTTCACCGCGGTGTTGACCTCGCTGTTCATCAGCATCGAGCCATCGCCCGAGATCACCACCGCAGGCCGCCCCGTCGCCGACGCCACGCCGAGCGCGCCGGTCGCCGCGTGGCCCATCGAGCCGAGATTGGTGCTGACCCGGTAGCGGTTCGGCTCGGCAAAGCGGAGGTAGTGCGTGGCCCAGGTGAAGGCGTTGCCGGACTCCGCGAGCACCGTGGCATTGCTGCCGTCGACGACCTCGCGCTGCACCGCCGCCATCAGGTAGTCGGGACGCACCCCGCCTGCGATCGGCTCCGCGGGAAAGGCGGGATGCGGCGCCTTGACCAGGCCGGCGGTGGCCTGCACCGCCGCGTCGCCATCCGGCCATGCGGCGAGCAGCGCCGCGAGGAAGTCGCCGCAGTCGGCCTGCACCGCATAGGTCTCAGCCGCCGGGTAGGCCACTCCAGGTACCATCGGATCGAGATCGACATGAACGAAGCCGCCCGCGGGCACCAGCGACTGGTTCCAGAACGAGGTCGGCTCGCCGAGACGGGTGCCGAGCACCAACGTGCGGTGCGGCGCCTGCTCGCGCATGTGGGCGGCGACGGCGGCGGTGTGCCCGCCCATGCCGGTCACGCCGACGAACAGGGGATGGTCCTCCGGCATCACGCCTTTGGCGCGCGGCGAGCACATCACCACGCTGCCGGTGCGCTCTGCGAGGCGGCGCACCAGAAGGGCCGCGTGGCGAGCGCCGAAGCCGGCCCAGATCGCGAAAGGCCGGCCGTGCAGCAGCTCGATGCTGCGCTCCACTGCCGCTGCGTTCACCGCGGGGCGGAGCAGGCCGGCGTCGTGCGAGACCAAGCGCGGCAGCGGCTGTGCGAGGGCCACGCCCTGCACGGCGTTCGGCACGCTGATATGGGCGACGTAGCCGCCGGCGCGGCGCAGCCCGGCGGCAACGCGCCGCAGCACTTGCGGCAACTGCTCGGCGCAGTCGAGCACCACGGCGTCGTCGAACCAGGCACCAGCCTGGAACAGGCCGCCCTGCGGCATGGTGTAGCTGCTTGTCTCCTGGATGCCGCCGCGCCCGCGTTGCGCCGCCGAGGCGTAGGCGGACACCAGCACGACCTTGGCGCCCTCGGAGCGTGCGGCGATCATGCCGGTCAAGGCGTTGGTGATGCCGGGACCGGTGGTGGTGAACACCACCACCGGCATGTCGGCCGCGATCGAGGCTTCCGCGGCAGCAAAGGCGGCGCCGCTCTCGTGACGGAAGTGCAGCAGATGCATGTGCCGCGACAGGGAGGCCCACAACAGCGCCTGCGCGCCACCGCACACGCCGTAGGCATGGACCACGCCGAGCGCGCGCAACGCCCGACCAAGCCCCTCCGCGACCGTGGTGGACGGCGCGGGGAACTCCCCCGCACCGTCCTCACCGTCGAGAACCTCGATGTCCTCGAAGGCGGCCGTCTCGCTCATACCGACACGCCCGAGTGGCTCAGCGTGTTGCGCGCCGTCTCCGCCATCAGCGCCTGGCCGAGCGCCGTGGGGGAGAAGAACGGGTTGAGGAACAGCGAGGAGTGCCGCACCGTCGGGTCCTGGCCGACGATCGCGGGGTTGTAGACCGGCGTGGTGCCGGCGATCGGCGGGTTGGCCAGGATCGGCTGGGTGATGTTGCTGAACCCGTAGGCGGAAGGATCGGCCGCAATGCCCTTGAACAGCGAGTTGAGGTCCAGCTCCTTCACGTCCAGGCCGGTCTTGGTCGCGAAGCCCTGCAGCGCGGTGCTGAGGTCGGCGTTGAAGGTGTCCACCAGCTTCGGGTAGATGCTGAAGTCGCCGCCCACCATCGCCTTGAAGCCGGCGTCGTTGAAGATCGGCGCCATCGAGATGTCGGGAGCGTTGCTGACCAGGAAGTGCTTGGCGCCCATGTCGGCGAGCTTCTGCATCCCGCTGATGATGGCGTTGACCGAGAGCTGGATGCCCTGGTCGGCCGCCGGCCCACCCGGCTTCTGGCTGTCGGCGCCGACGAAGGTGATGTCGTTGCCGCCGAAGTTGACGGTGACGAGATCGGTCGGCAGCAGGGTCTGGTGGGTCTCCTGCATCAGGTTGATCTGGCCGGCAAAGTTGTAGGCGGTCTGGAACGGGCTCGCGGC
>CAXSFF010000808.1:0-2619 GCA_964236035.1 uncultured Acetobacteraceae bacterium | reverse complement strand
GTGCCGGCGTCGTTCATGCAGGTGCAGAACTCCTCGAACAGCGACGCCAGCCGGCTGTAGCGGTGCGGCTGCACCACGGCGATCACGTCGCGCGCCCCCGCCTGCCGCGCCGCCTTCAGCACGGCCATGATCTCGACGGGGTGGTGGCCGTAATCGTCGATCACGGTGATGCCGCCCTGCTCGCCGATCTTGGTGAAGCGGCGCTTGACGCCCTTGAACCCCGCCAACGCGCTGCGCACGGTGGCGTCGTCGATCTCCATCTCGACGGCGATGGCGATGGCGGCCAGCGCGTTGCTGACGTTGTGCTGCCCCAGCATCGGCAGACGGAACGGCCCCATGCGGCGGTTGCGGTTGCGCGCGCGGTCGGTGACCATCACCTCGAACGTGGCGCCCATGCGGTCGGACACCAGCCGTTCGGCGCGCACGTCGGCCTGCGGCGAGAAGCCGTAAGTGATGACCCGGCGGTCCGACAGCCGCGGGATCATCTGCTGGACCGCCGGGTGATCGATGCACAGCACGGCGAACCCGTAGAATGGGATGTTGGCGACGAACTGGTCGTAGCCCGCGGTCATCGCCTCGGCGCTGCCCCAATGGTCCAGGTGCTCGGGGTCCATGTTGGTCACCACGGCGATCACGGCGGGCAGCCGCAGGAAGCTGCCGTCGCTCTCGTCCGCCTCCACCACCATCCACTCGCCATCCCCCAGGCGCGTGTTGCTGCCGTAGGCGTTGATGATGCCGCCGTTGATCACCGTGGGGTCGAGGTGCGCCGCCTCCAGCATGGTGGCGATCAGGCTGGTGGTGGTGGTCTTACCGTGGGTGCCGCCGACCGCGATGGCCCAGCGCAGGCGCATCAGCTCGGCCAGCATCTCCGCCCGCCGCACCACGGGGACCAGGCGGGCGCGGGCGGCCATCACCTCGGGGTTGTCGGCCCGCACGGCGGTCGAGGTGACCACCACCTGCGCCGCACCCAGGTTGGCGGCGTCGTGGCCGACGGCGACGGGGATGCCCGCCTCGCGCAGGCGCAGCACGTTGGCGTTCTCGGCAATGTCGCTGCCCTGCACGTGGTAGCCGAGGTTGTGCAGCACCTCGGCGATGCCGGACATGCCGATGCCGCCGATCCCCACGAAGTGGATCATGCCGATGCCGAGCGGCAGCGCCCTCATGCCTGCACCCGCACTTGCGCCAGCACGGCGTCGGCCAGGCGCTCGGCGGCATCCGGACGCCCCACGCTCGCTGCCGCCAACCCGGCGGCGGCGAGGACGGCAGGCATCACCAGCAGCGAGGCGAGACGGTCGCACAGCGTGTCGATGTCGCTTTGCCGGATCACCCACGCGCCCCCGGCAGCCGCGAGGGCGGCGGCGTTGGCGCTCTGGTGGTCGTCGATCGCGCCCGGCAGCGGCACCAGCAGCGCCGGGCGCCCCGCCACGGCGAGTTCCGCCACGGTCGATGCCCCGGCGCGGGCGATCACCAGGCCGGCGGCGGCCAGGCGGGCAGGCACGTCGGGGAAGAACGACGACAGCTCCGCCGGGATGCCGGCGGCGGCGTAGGCGGCGGCGACGCGGTCCAGGTCCTCGGCACGGCATTGCTGCACCACGCGCACCCAGGCGCGGATCATGGCGGGCAGGCGCGCGAGGGCGTCGGGCACGGCGTCGCTGAACACGCGCGCGCCGAGCGAGCCGCCGAGCACCAGTAGCCGGATCTCGTCCGACGCCACCGTCGGCGACCCGGCGAAACCGGCGCGCACGGGGTTGCCCGTGACCAGGGCCGGCACGCCTTCAGGAACGCGGCTGGTGCGCTCGAAACTCAGCGCCAGCAGCGCCGCACGGCCCGCCATCGCCCGGTTGGCGCGGCCCAGCACGGCGTTCTGCTCGTGCAGCACGATCGGCGGCGGGTCGCGCAACAGCCTTGTGGCGGTAACGGGAGCCACGGTCGGGTAGCCGCCGAAGCCGACGATCACCGAGGGTTGCAGCGATTGCAGGATGCGCCGCGCCTGCATCGTGCCGGCGGCCAGCGACAGCACGGCGCCCGCGGCACGGCGCGCGCCACGGCCCGCGATGCCGGCGCCGCGCAGCACGAACACCTCGCCGTTGGCGAACACGGGCGGCAGCCGGGCGGCGGCGCGGCTGTCGGTCAGCAGCGCCACCCGCTCGCCGCGCGCCTGCAACGCGACCGCGAGTGCCTCCGCCGGGAAGAAGTGCCCGCCGGTGCCGCCGGCGGCGATCACGATGGGGCGCACGGCCGGGCCTCTCATGCCACGTCGCCGCGGTGACGGCGCCGGGTCAAGGCGAGCAGCATGCCCATGCCGAGCGCCACCGCCAGCACCGAGGAACCGCCGTAGCTGACGAACGGCAGCGTCATGCCCTTGGTCGGGATCAGGCTGAGCGAACTGGCCATGTTCACGAACGCCTGCAAGCCGAAGCTGGTGATCAGTCCGGCCGAGGCCAGGATGATGAACTCGTCATGCTCCGCCAGCAACCTTAACAACCCGCGCAGGACGATGAAGCCGAACACGCACAGCACCAGCAGGCAGATGGCCATGCCGAACTCCTCGCCCATCACGGCGTACACGAAGTCGGCGTGGGCGTCGGGCAGCACGTCCTTGACCCGGCCCTCGCCGGG
>CAXSFF010000807.1:0-2621 GCA_964236035.1 uncultured Acetobacteraceae bacterium | reverse complement strand
CGCCATGACCCAGGCTGACCCGGAACACGCCGATGTCGCAGCTCAACAGGCCGTCCGCGACCTGCGCCAGCATCACAGCACGCCGTGTTCGATCATGGCCGCCCGCTGCCATTCGTAGGCGGCGATGGTCTGGCTGGCGGCGCCCGCCCCTGGTCCGGTCGCCGGCCCCGACTCGGAGCCGTTGCTTGCCAGGGCGTAGCCGGGCTCCGGCCGCATCAGGAAGTCGGGGATCGTCGTGGCCAGCGTGGTGTAGCCGCCCGGCGTGGTGATGCTCCCCGGGGTCACGGGGCTGACGCCGCCCTCGCTGCCGTTGTTGGCGAAACCTTCGGGCAGGGCCGGGCGGGACAGGTCGGGGCCCAGGCGGATCAGCTCTGACACCAGGCCTATGGCCACGGCTCCGAGGGCGCCGACCGGGCCGCCGAAAATCGCCGACGACACCACCGAGGAGGCGATCTTCAACGGCTCCGGCAGCGTCTCGCCCGTGATGGCCCGGTAGATCGTGCCGATGATCGGCACATATTGCAGGGGGTTGACCGCGGATTTCGCCTCCTCGACGGTGAACTCCACCTTTCCCGGCATCCAGCCTTGCGGGCAACCCTCCGGTCCGGTCGTGGCCAGGCCCGGCGGCTCCGGCGGAGACGAGGCGGCAGCGGCGATGGTCATCGGGCTTCCCTTGCTGGACGGCTTCGCGGCTATCACAGCAACTATCGTGCCGTGGCTCAGGCCTCGTTGAGCGGGCCCAGCATGTGTCCGAAACGCTGCGCCTTGGTGGCAAGGTAGCCGTCGTTGACGCCGTTGGACGCGAAGCGCAGGCCGACTCGCGCCGCCACCTGTATGCCATGCGAGCCGAGCGAGGCGAGCTTGGCCGGGTTGTTGGTCAGCAGCCGGATGCGGGTCAGCCCAAGCTGCCGCAACATGGCGGCGGCGATCTGGAAGTCGCGTTCGTCGGCGGCGAAGCCGAGGGCGCGGTTGGCGTCCAGCGTGTCGAGGCCGGCATCCTGCAGGGTGTAGGCCCGCAGCTTGTTGGCCAGCCCGATGCCACGGCCTTCCTGCGCCAGGTAGAGCACCGCGCCCGCACCCTCGGCGGCGATGCGGGCGATGGCGCCGTGCAGCTGCGCCCCGCAATCGCAGCGCAGGCTGCCCAGCAGGTCGCCGGTGAAGCATTCCGAATGCACCCGCACCAGCGGCTCCGCCACCATCTCCGGGCGTCCGAGCAGGATGGCCAGGTGGTCCTGGCCCGAACCCGGCGCGCGGAACGCCACCACCCGGCAATCGGCCATCGCCGCCAACGGCACCACCGCCTCGCTGACCCGGGTCAGCGTGTTGGCGCTCAACGTCGCGTGGCCAAGGACGTCGGCCGGCGCGATCCTGGCGCCACCTTCCCAGCCGGTGGCGGGGGCCACCAGCACGGCCGGCAACAGGCCCGCCAGTTTCGCCAGCGCCACGGCGGCATCCACGCCCGCCGGCAGCTCCGCCATATCAAGTTCGGGCAGTTCAGGCTGGTGAAGCTGCCGCAGCCGGGTCGGGTCGGCCAGGGCTTGCAGCATATGTGGGTCGAACTCGCCTTGCCGCAGGCGGAAGGCGGCAATCTCCGTGGTGGCGCCGGCGAGGGCTGCCTGGGCTGCGGCAAGCACGATCACGGGCGGGGCGGCCGCCTGGCCGCTGAACGCCGCCAGGCCGGAATGGGTGGCAGCCTCGGCAGCCAGCACCACCAGGGCGGGCATGCCTCGCGGCGCATCGCCGGCAAGCGTCACCTGAAGCCCGCTGCGCAAGGCGGCGGCGGCCCGCTCGATGGCCAGCAGCCGCAGCTCGACCGTGCCCGGCGCGTCGGTGAAGGGATCGGCGGTGGGCAAGTCAGCCATTCCTGAGGGTCCGGTCCTGATAGGGGTTGGAAACCCGTGCGGAGTGCCTGGGGTAGTCCGATCCGGTCGCATCCGGAAGCGCCTGCCGCGCAGATATGGTCCGGCGTGGGCAACATCGATGGTTCAACTCACGGTAATGTGTGTAAGTTGCGGCAATGGTACGCTGCCTCTGGGCTGGGACGCGCGTTGTGCTTCCGCAACGGTCGATGTCACGTTTGCTTGGGCGCACTGAATCGTGCTGATCAGGGTACGGTTTCGCGAAATCGGCGACGGCCGCCGTTGGGTTTGGTTCTTGGTGAAGGAAGTCAGGGATGGCGGGCGAGCGCCCAATTCTGATCGTCGACGACGATCTCGCATTGCGTGAGACCTTGGTGGAGCAATTGCAGGTAGACGGGGAGTTCGCCGCGGCCGAGGCCGGTTCCATCGGGGAGGCGGAGCAGAAGGTGATCGCCCGGGATTCGCGGTTCGACGCCGTCATCCTCGACGTGGGGTTGCCGGATGGCGACGGCCGCGACCTTTGCGTGAGCCTGCGCCGGCAGGGCATGCGCATGCCGATCATCATGCTGACGGGGTCGGACGACGAGGCCGACGTGGTGCGCGGCCTGGACTCGGGCGCCAACGACTACAACGCGAAGCCGTTCCGCCTGGCCGAGCTGCTGGCGCGGCTGCGGGCGCAGCTGCGCATCTTCGAGAACAGCGAGGATGCCGTGTTCACCATCGGGCCATACACGTTCCGCCCGTCGGCCAAGCTGCTGCAGG
>CAXSFF010000806.1:0-2622 GCA_964236035.1 uncultured Acetobacteraceae bacterium | reverse complement strand
GCCACCGAGCTGTCGATCTCGCCGGGCGGCGTGTTCAAGGGCGAAGTCGAGGTGGAGGACGCCGAGGTCGCCGGCACCATCGACGGCACCCTCACGGCGCGCGGCAGCCTGGTGGTGCGCGCCACCGGCAAGGTGCTGGGCACGGCGCGCTGCCGCCGGCTGCAGGTCGAAGATGGCGGTCAGATCACCGGCCGCATCGAGATGATCACCGAGGGCGCGCCCGCGCGTTCGAACAGCGAAAGCGCCAGCGCCAGCGCGAGCTGAGGCTGCGATTGCGGGGGAGCATCCCGACGACTACCCTCGCTCGTTGGCCGACCCGGCGGTGCGCCTGCGCCGCCGGGCGATGCTGGGGTTGCCCCACATCGCGCCGCTTGCCGATTACGTTGCCGGCCTGCGGTCAGGCGGCCAGGTGCCGGATTTCGACCCGCTGGATGGCGGCATCGAGGCTCGTATCCTGTTCCTGTTGGAAAAGCCGGGACCGATGACCGACCCGATCCGCCCGGGCCGCACGGGGTCCGGCTTCGTCAGCCGCAACACCGACGACCCGACGGCAGTGGCGACGTTCGCCTTCATGCGGCAGGCCGGCATCCCGCGCGCGGCGACGGTAATCTGGAACGCCATCCCCTGGTGGAACGGCCGCATCGCCTTCACGGCGGCGGAACGCACGCTCGGGCTGCGGGAGTTGGCGGAGTTGCGGGCGCTGCTGCCTCGCCTGCGCACCGCCGTGCTGGTCGGCCGCACGGCGGGCACGGCGCGTCCGTTGCTCGGCGGCGTGCATGTGTTCGAGAGCGCGCACCCCAGCCCGCAGGTAAGGGCCGGCAACCGCGCGCTATGGGATGCGATCCCCGGCATCTGGCGGGCGGCGTGGACTGACCTTTAAGCCGTCATTGCGAGGAGCGCTTGCGACGAAGCAATCCAGGGCCGCACGGCAGGTTTCCGTCGTGCGGCCCTGGATTGCCACGCCGCCAAGCGGCGGCTCGCAATGACGGGTCAATCAATCGACGAACGTGCTGGCCTGCTCCATCCAGCTTTGGGGCGGTTCCATCCAGCCGCCGACGAGGAACTCGCTGAGTTGCCAGCGCGCCGGCTCGTCCTCGATGTCGATGGTCTGGTAGTGCGACGGCAGCAACTCGATGCGGTGGCCGTCCGGATCGCGCAGGTATAGGAAGCGGGCGAGGCCGGGGCTGAAGTGCCGGCTGGGGCCGAACTCCACCTGCTTGTGGAAGCCGTTGCGGACGCAATGCTCGGCGGCCAGCAGCAGGTTCAGGGTCTCCGGCACGGTGTAGGCCACGTGGTGCAGCCTCGTCGCCGGGCCGTCGGCGAACACGATGTCATGCGGGTTGCCCTTCCGTTGCAGGAAAACCAACACCAGGTCCTCGGTGCCGTCCTTCACGACGTACTCCGACAGGCGGAAGCCCATGCCGTTGTAGAAGTCCAGGGCGGCCTGCACATGCGGCGTGATGACCTGGGTATGGTCGAGGCGTTGCGGGGCGCCGCCGCGATGCTTCTCGATCTCCGCGAACAGCCGCGGCCGGGTGTCCATGGTGGCGCATATCTCCAGCCTGGTGCCCACCGGGTCGGTGGTGCGCAGCGTGCGGCCCTGGAACGGGATGTCGTTTTCCCACTGGGTCGGAAGCCCGGCGGCGGCGAAATGATGCGCGGCCAGGTCCAGGTCCTCCTCGGTCAGCCCGCGCAACCCCACCCGCTGGCAACCAGGCTCGCCGCGCCGCAGCACCAGGCTGTGATGGCAGGCCTCCTCCAGGCCCCGCAGCCACAGCGTGTCGGCGTCGGCGTCGCTGACCACGAAGCCTAGGGTGTCGACATAGAAGGCCCGGCTGGCGGCGATGTCGCGCACCTGCAGGACGGCGTGGCTGGCCCGCGTCAACATGAAGCCGGGCTTGTAGACTGGGTTCGGAATTGTCATCGCGCACCATTGCAACAGGAAGCGCCAAAACAGCTGCTGACGCCCATGGAGTGTAGCTTGCGATCAGCCCGCAACAACAGCGGATCGGTCCAAGCCGCCGTTCAGACGGAGCAGACGCCGGGCAGGCAGCTCGCCAGCAAGGCGGCGAAGGCACGGGCGCGGTGGCTGTGCGCGTGCTTCTCCGCCGGCATCATCTCGCCGAAGGTCTGCCGCGCGCCGGCCGGAACGAACATCGGGTCGTAGCCGAATCCCAGAGCGCCCCGCGGCGGCCAGACCAGGCGGCCCTCCACGCGGCCGAGATAGGTGGCCGTGCCGCCGTCCGGCCAGGCCACGCACAACGCGCACACGAACCAGGCGCGATCGTCCGTCGACCCGGCGCAGGCCGCGTGGATGCGCTCCATCGCGGCGGCGAAGTCCTTTCCCGGCCCCGCCCAGCGCGCCGACAGCACGCCGGGCGCCCCCGCCAGCGCGGCGACGCAGAACCCGCTGTCGTCGGCCAGCGCCGGCAGCGAAGCAGCCCGCACCGCCGCCAGCGCCTTCAGCCGCGCATTGCCGGCGAAGTCCGGCTCCGTCTCGTCCGGTTCCGCCAGCCCAAGGTCGCCCGCCGGCACCACGGCGATGCCGCGCGGCTCCATCAACGCGGCCAGCTCGCGCAGCTTGCCGGGGTTGTGGCTGGCCAGCACCACGCGCTCGCCCGG
>CAXSFF010000805.1:0-2622 GCA_964236035.1 uncultured Acetobacteraceae bacterium | reverse complement strand
CATCCACGGCATCGGCGAAGGTATCGCGAAGGATCTGAAAGTAGCGGCGGCTGAACACGGGCGTGCCAAGATTGCGGACACTTTCGGCATAGATGGCGTGCAACCGGTCGACGCCGTCATCCATGGCCACGGTCAACCCGTTCTGGATGCCTTTGCGCACCACCGCCCGCTGCTTGCGCGGGATCGCCTTGAGGTTGGTTTCAGCATCCGCCACGATCGCCTTGCGGAAGGTCACATACAGCTCGTCGGCACGCGACACCCAACCTTCCGCCGCCTCGGGACGTTCCTGGAACCGAAACTCCAGCACCGGCACGTTGGTCGTGCGCATCAACTCGGTCGCGCATCGGGTAAGCGCGTTAGCACTCTCCTGGTCGGCGGCAAGGGGTCCGCCATAGACGCAGAACGGATTCGACACGAGCGCGTTGCCGAACAGTCGGCTGCGCACGTGGACCAGCGGCAGCACCCCCGTGATGGCGCCGTCGCGTTCGGTCATGATGTAGTGAGCGGCATGGCCAAAGGCCTGGCCGATGACCCGGCCCCAAGCCGCGCGATGGAAAAAGGTGCCAGCCGGTTGCTGGGTGACGAACGCATCCCAAGCGGGCTCGGCAGCCTCGGTCAGGAGACGGCAACTTACCGTCACGCCGGTTGGTCGAGGAGCCCGGCGAACACGCGGTCCATCCGGTCCCAGGTGAAATCACGCAGCAACGCATCCAGGCGTGTCGGCATACGGGCGAGGTTCACCGTGTGGCGAAACCGCGCCATGCGGCTGCCGGCGATACGGGGCTGGTCAGCATCGATCTCCCACGGGTGAAAGTAGAAGATGCCGGGCCGCTGCTCGACGCGGTTCAGGCGCCGCAGCCCCATGCGGAACAGCGCATACGGCAGCAGGCGGAAATAACCACCCCCTGCACAAGGCAGGTTGCGCCGCAGCAGCCGCACGGTGGTCATCGGCAACTCCCAGAGCCGTCCTGCCCCGGGCCGGTACGGCGCACGCGGCGCGTCGGGAACGCCGTAAAGATCGTGGCGGATGGGAAACACGCTGGAGCTGTAGCGGTAGCCCTCGCGTTCCAGCATCTCGAACGCCCAGGGATTGCGTGAGCCGATGGAAAAGGTAGGAGCGCGGTAGCCAGTGACCGCCACGCCGCCGATATCTTCCAGGATGCGCCGGGTGCGGCCGACATCTTCGGCGAACGCCTCGGCGGTGAAGCTGTGCGCCAGCACGTGGTCATAGCCGTGGCTGGCCAGCTCGTGCCCGCCCGCAACGATGCGGCGGACGATGGCCGGGTGCCGTTCCGCAATCCAGCCCAAGGTGAAGAACGTCGCCTTGGTGCCGGCTTGGCTGAACTGTTCCAGGATGCGGTCCATGTTGGCCTCGACCCGGCGGGGAATGGCGTCCCAGTCCGCACGCGGAACGACGTCGGCAAACGCCTGGACCTGGAAGTAGTCCTCCACGTCGACGCTCATCGCGTTGCGGATGCGCTCCGTCATGCGCCGGCCCGCCCCAAGGTTCCCAGTAGGCCGAGCAGGCGTTCAAACACGCGCTCCTGCCGGGTGACCGTTTGTTCCAGCGCCTGCACGCGGCCGGTCAGGTCCTCGCCCTGAACGGCATCAGCGATGCGGAACCCGGGCGCGGGATCGCTGCCGATGTCGCGTTGCAGCTCCATTGCCGTGTTGTCGACCATCGCGGCGGTGATGAACTCGCTTTCCTCAAGCGCGCCATAAAGCAGCACGCGCGAGCAGAGCCGGTTGATCCGCCGCGGTATTCCTGCGGTATGCTGGTGGATCGCGTCGAACGCGCCGTCCTCCCAGGCCGGGCGGATGCCGGACCAGCCAACGGCGCGCAGGCGATGCTCGATATAGGCCCGCGTCTCATCCGCCGACAGCGGGCCGAGATGGTATGAGGCCAACACGCGCTGGCGCAACTGGTTAAGCTCCGGCCGGCCAAGCGTGGCGCGGAACTCCGGCTGCCCCAGCAGGATGGTCTGCAACAGGGCACGGCCGTCTTCGGAGACGTTGGATAGCATCCGCAGCTCCTCCAGGCCGGCGATCGACAATCCCTGCACCTCGTCGACCACGAGCAGCGTCCGCCGCCCCTCGGCCCGGTGCATCCGCAGGGTCGACTCGATGCGCCGCAGCAGGGTCGCCTTGTCCGCCGTCTCCTCGACGCCGAACGCGCCGGCGGCCAGGCGAAGCAGGTCGTCGGCCGAGACCTGGGTGGTCATCACCCGGGCGATCACATAGGTCGAGCGGTCGAGCTGCGACCACAGCCGCTCCACCAGCGTGGTCTTGCCGGCGCCGACCTCGCCGGTGACGACGATAAAGCCTTCCTCCTGGGCAAGGCCGTAAACCAAGTGCGAAATCGCTCGGCTGTGGCCGGTGCTGCCGAAGAAGAACCGGCTGTCCGGCGTGAGCTGGAACGGCATCGCAGAAAGGCCATAATATTCGGCGTACATAATTCAGAAACTCTTGCGCAGACCGATGAGAACGACGTTTTGCAGATAGCTGTTTTGGGCAAAGTTGGACGATAGGTTGCTGACGTAATACTCGGCGTTTGCAGTTAAGGTTTCACTAAGGGCGTAGCCGGTCTGCAGAATCAAGGTCGCGTTGTTCTGCGTCGTCGAT
>CAXSFF010000804.1:0-2627 GCA_964236035.1 uncultured Acetobacteraceae bacterium | reverse complement strand
GACCAGGTCGAGGCGATGACGATGGCCGACAAGATCGTGGTGCTGCAGGCCGGGCGGGTGGAGCAGGTCGGCTCGCCGCTGGAGCTGTACCACCATCCGGCCAACCTGTTCGTGGCCGGCTTCATCGGCTCGCCCCGGATGAACCTGCTGCCAGTCACGGTGGAGCGGGCGGAGCGCGGCGCGCTGGTGGTGGCGCTGCCGTCCGGCGGCCGCATCGCCGTCGCGGTCGAATCCCCGGGCCTGCAGCCTGGCGACGCGGCCACCCTCGGCATCCGCCCGGAGGCGCTGCAGCTGGACGGGGCCGGGCCGCTGTCAGGCGAGGTCGCCCTGGTGGAGCGGCTTGGCGGGCTTACCCTGCTGCACGTCACCGGAGCGGACGGCCCGCTTACCGTGCAGACCGACGGCGCCGACTCGACCGCGATGCACCAGCAGGTTCGCCTGGCGGTCGACGCGGCCAGTTGCCACCTGTTCGACCGCAACGGGCAGGCGTTGCAGCGCTCGTTCCGGCACGAGCTGGTTGCCTGAAGCAAAGCAAGGGTTTTGCCCAAAGCCCGCCAGGGCCGATTATTGCAAGTGGGGCGGTCCTCTGGGCACCTTGGTCAAAGAGGCGATGAGGACCGACTGTCCCCTTCCGGGTGCGGGGCACGGCCCTGTCGCTCTCCGCATGTCATAAGCAGAGGGGTCACTTATGTTCCTGGGCCTCGATTTCGGCACCTCGGCGGTCAAGGCGCTGCTGGTCGATGGCGAGCAGCGCGTGGTCGGCAGCGCCACCGCGGCGCTCGGCGCGAGCCGTCCCGCGCCGGGACGCAGCGAGCAGGACCCGGCGGATTGGTGGGCGGCGATGCTGTCTGCGGTGGATACCCTGCAGCGGGAGCATGCGCCCGAGCTGGCCGCCGTGCGCGGCATCGGGCTGTCCGGCCAGATGCACGGCGCCGTGCTGCTCGACGACGCCGGTGCGGTGCTGCGGCCGGCGATCCTGTGGAACGACGTCCGCGCCACGGCGGAGTGCGCGGCGCTGGAGGCCGCGATGCCGACGCTGCGGCAGGTGGCGGGCAACATCGCCATGCCAGGCTTCACCGCGCCAAAGCTGCTTTGGGTCCGCGCCCACGAGCCCGAGACCTGGCGCCGCGTCCGTACCGTGCTGCTGCCCAAGGCGTATATCCGCTACCGCCTGACCGGCGAGCTGATCGAGGAGATGTCGGACGCCTCCGGCACGTTGTGGCTCGACGTGGCGGCGCGGGACTGGTCGGACGCGGCGCTGGCGGCCACCGGGCTGTCGCGTGATGCCATGCCGCGGCTGGTGGAGGGCAACGCTGCGGCCGGCACGCTGCGCCCCGACATGGCGGCGCGTTGGGGCATGGGCTCGCCGATCCTGGCCGGGGGCGCCGGCGACAACGCCGCCGGCGCGGTCGGGCTGTCGGCGATCCGCGCCGGCGATGCCTTCGTCTCGCTGGGCACCTCCGGCGTGCTGTTCGCCACTACCGACCGGTTCCGCCCTTACCCGCAGCGCGCGGTGCATGCCTTCTGCCACGCGCTGCCGCGGACCTGGCACCAGATGGGGGTGACGCTGTCCGCCGCCGGCTCGCTGGCCTGGTGGGCGGGCATCGCCGGCCTGGACGAGGCGACGCTACTGGCGGAGGTCGCCCCGCCCGCGGCGCCCAGCCCGGCGCTGTTCCTGCCCTATCTCGGCGGCGAGCGGACGCCGCACAACGACGGCGCCCTGCGCGGCGCCTTCATCGGGTTGTCGCACGAGGCGGGCCGGCCCGAGCTGACCCAGGCGGTGCTGGAGGGAGTGGCGTTCTCGCTGCGCGACTGCCTTGATGCGCTGCGGGCCTCGGGCACGACGATCGACAGCGCGGACGTGATCGGCGGCGGTTCGCGTTCGCGCCTGTGGGTCGGCATTCTGGCCGCGGCACTGGACCTGCCGCTGCGGACCCTGGCGGCGGGGGAACATGGCGGGGCGTTCGGGGCGACGCGGCTGGCGCGCATGGCGGTGACCGAGGAAGCGCCCGAACTCGTTTGCAAGCCGCCGGCCCGGGACGGTGTGATTCTGCCCGACCCGGCACTACGTGAAGCCTACGGACGCCGGATCGAACAATACCGCGCCGCGCATGACGGGGGCACCAAGGTCTGATGGGATACGCTGCACCAGAGCAGGCGGTGTTCGAGACCAACATCCCGGCTCGGCTTGACCGCCTGCCATGGACCAGCTTCCACTGGCTGGTGGTGACGGCGCTCGGCATCACCTGGATCCTGGACGGGCTCGAGGTGACGCTGGTCGGCTCGCTGTCGGGCGCCTTGAAGCAGAGCACGATGCTGCTGTCGGACGCCCAGATCGGCTATGCCGCAAGCTCGTACCTGATCGGCGCCGTGCTGGGATCGCTCGGCTTTGGCTGGCTCACCGACCGCTATGGGCGCAAAGCGATGTTCACCGCGACCGTGGTCACCTACCTGGTGGCGACCATCGCCAGCGGCTTCGCCTGGAACTTCTGGTCGTTCGCGCTGTTTCGCGCCATCGCCGGCATCGGCATCGGCGGCGAGTACTCGGCGGTCAATTCCACCATCCAGGAGCTGATCCCCGCCCGGCGGCGCGGCTTCACCGACCTGGTGATCAACGGCAGCTTCTG
>CAXSFF010000803.1:0-2628 GCA_964236035.1 uncultured Acetobacteraceae bacterium | reverse complement strand
GGCGGGCACCGCCTTGTTGACCCGGCCTGGGTGTCCGACCTTAACAGGCTGCGGAAGAACTCCGTCGGACAGTTGGAATGCCTGCGGAGGGAGAGCTCAAGCTTTCTTGCCTATGACGCTCTCATCACGTCAATCTGAAGCCGGAATAGTTTGCCTTGGCCACCTCGGCGCAAATCTGCCGGTAGCGCGCCATCCCTCCGGCGTAGGGCATGAACGCCCGTGGCTTGCCGGGCACGTTGGCACCTGAATACCATGACGTCGTCGCCGTCGACAGCAAGGTGGCCGCGGCGGCAAGGGCAACCTGCTGCTGCCACTGATCGACCGCGTCGGCATTGGGCTCGATGCGTTCAAAGCCGTGCTGGCGCATGTGGGCGATGCAGTCGGCGATCCATTCAGCATGCTGCTCGATTGCCACCGGCATGTTGGTCAGCACGCAGGGGCTGCCGGGCCCGGTTATGGTGAACAGGTTCGGGAAGCCCGCGACCTGAACGCCAAGATAGCTGCGCGGGCCGTGCCTCCATTCATCCGCGAGTTGCCTCCCGGCGCGCCCACGGATGTTCAGGCGCAACAGGGGGCCGGTCACGCCATCGTAGCCGGTGGCGAACACGATGATGTCCAGCGGATAGTTGGCGTCCCGCGTGCGGATGCCAGCCGGCGTGACCGCCTCGATCGGCGCCGCGCGCACATCCACCAGAGAGACGTTGGCGCGGTTGAAGGTCTCGTAGTAGTCGGTGTCGATCGGCGGCCGCTTGGTGGCATAGGGATGGTCGACGTCCGACAGCTTGGCCGCCGTCACGGGGTCGTTGACGATCCGGCGTATCTTCCGGCGCAGGAAGTCCGCCGCCGTGTCGTTGGCGGCCTTGTCCGTCATCAGGTCCCCGAACGTCGTGCGGAACACAATGCCGCCTACCTCCCAGGCCTTTTCATACAGGGCCTCACGCTCCTCCGGCGGCGTGGCAAGCGCCAGGCGCTCCGAGTTGTCGAACGGGTGGCCCGACGGTGTTGCGTGCATGGCGCGGCGGATGTCGGCGGCGTTGTCCTTGGCCCAGCGCTTGAACTCGGGGGCCAGCGGCGCGTTGCGGGCTGGCACGCTGAAGGTCGGGCTGCGCTGGAAGACGGTGAGATGGGCGGCTGTCTCGGCGATCACCGGCGCTGCCTGGATGCCGGTCGATCCGGTGCCGATCAGCCCAACCCGCTTGCCGGTGAAGTCCACCCCTTCGGGCGGCCAATGTCCGGTATGGTACCAGTGTCCGTCGAAGCTATCGAGCCCCGCAATATCCGGGATGTTCGCCGCCGACAGGCAGCCGACGCCGGTGATCAGGAATTTCGCGGTGAAGCATTCTCCCGCCGCGGTGCGCACCTGCCAGATGTTTCGCACCTCGTCGTAGTCCGCCGCGACAACTCGGGTGTCGAAGCGAATATCCCGCTTGAGGTCGAACTTGTCGGCGACATGGTTCAGGTAGCGCAGGATTTCTTGCTGCTCGGGATAGCGTTCCGTCCACTCCCATTCCTGCGTCAGCTCGTCGGAGAAGGTAAAGCCGTAGACATGACTTTCAGAGTCGCATCGCGCGCCGAGATAGCGGTTGTGGTACCATGTCCCGCCGACCCCATGACCCGCTTCCAGCACCTGCACCGAAAGCCCAGCCCGGTCGCGCAGGCAGAGCAGGCCATAGAGCCCGGCAAAACCGGCGCCGATAACAAGCGCATCGGAGTGGCTGGACGGAGCGGATGTATCTTCGAGAATCTTTTTGGTGGGCATGGCAATGGTTCCTTCGTAAACGATACGAAATCAGCCAGCCTTCGGTCATTGCGTAAACGCACGTGAAATCTGCATGCGTCCGCAATTCTCATCCGCAGCCGGCAAATCGAGGCAACGGGTATCATTGCAAGCTTTCGCAGGACAATGATGCGCCCGGAGCGAGGCCGTTCTGTGTCAAGCCGCACGCCCCCCGAGCTTCGCGGTAGCGCCCGAAGCAACCTGATGGGCCAGCGTCAGCTTGAAATCCGGGAAGCCGAGACGGAAAGACACGTTCGAAGTCTTGTCCAAATACAGGATCATGTCGCCAGTGCTGCCGCGGAAGCTGAACAGCACAATGGCCATTTGATCACCGGCGCCCTCCAAATGCGGCTCGCCGTTGGCGGCAACCTGCACGTAGCTCCCGGCTGGGCGCACCTCCTTTAACGAGCCATCCGGTCGCCAAAACTGCAATTCCCCTTGCAGGACGAAGGTGCTGAAGTCGCATGTATGCCGGTGCAGTTTGCCCGGTGTATTCGGCTGAAACCTGATCAGCACGTCGGCGATGCCACGGATGTCGTCAACGGCTAGGACGTAGATTTGCGCACCGATGGACTCGACTGTTTGCCACGTGATGTTGCGATCATCAAAAGAAGCAGTTTGCATTGTTATTTGTTCCAATTGGAATGCCTCCCATTCTCACTTGGCCGCCAGTTCAGCCCTGAGCGCAACTGGCAGCAGACCGGTGACGGCTTTGTCAGCGACATCGATAGGGATGCCAATAGCGCCAGCGATCATGACCAGGTCCCGGACCAGGTTCTTCAATGATGCACGCACTGAGTGACATCGCAATCACCATCAACAAACCAATCGGCGCAACGTTTTAAGTCTCC
>CAXSFF010000802.1:0-2628 GCA_964236035.1 uncultured Acetobacteraceae bacterium | reverse complement strand
GCTAACGATCGACGCCGATGGCGCACTGTCTGTGGTTGAGATGAAGCGCCACAAGACGCCTCGGGATATCGTGGCCCAGGTGCTGGACTATGCCAGTTGGGCTGCGCGGTTGGATACCTCCGCCGTCTTCGCGATCGCCGACCGTTACTGGCAACGCAAGGGCACGCGCTTCGCCGCGGCTTTCACTAAGCGGTTCGGTAATGAACCGCCGGAACTGCTAAACGCCAGCCATACCATGGTCATCGTGGCGAGCGCGCTCGATCCCGCCTCGCAACGGATTGTGGAGTATCTTTCCCAAGTGCACAGCGTTGGCATCAACACGGCCTTTTTCACTGTGTTTTCGGATGGCGAGCGCCGTTACCTCTCGGCGGACTGGCTGATGGATCAGGAAGAGGTCGTTGAGCGCACCGTGAACCGGACGCGCGCGCCCTGGTCCGGCCTCTGGTATGTGAATGCAGGCGACTCCGAGTGGCGGTCATGGGAAGACATGCGCCGCTATGGCTTTATCGCGGCAGGCGGCGGACGCTCCTGGTCGCAGCCACTGAGCCGCCTGTCGCTGGATGACCGGATCTTTGTCTATCAAAAGGGCTGTGGCTACGTTGGCGCAGGTGTCGTGATTGGCCCGCCCGCCATGGCGCGGGACGCTGTCCTCGACGGCAAGCAGCTTCTGGAACAGCCCCTGGAGGAGCCCGCCCTCGGCCATGACCGGGACGATGCGGAGATTGCGGAATATGTCGTGCCAGTCGCCTGGACGAAAACCTTTCCGCTGAACGAGGCCAAGACCTTCAATGGCATTTTCGCCAATCAGCACATCGTTTGCCGCCTGAGCGAACCGGCTACAATCGATTTCCTTAAGAAAGAGTTCGACGTCAAAGTTTCTTAGCTCTGTAGGGGGTCATGCATGGCACTAGCGGAACCTCACTATCGCATCCCCCTATGACCGGAATGTCCGCTCAGGGCCGAAAGCGGCCAATAGGCAACATGAGGATTTATGGCTGGAGTCGTGAAAGTGGACGATGACGCTCGCCGCGAACTTAGCCTAATTATTGATCAAATCCCGCTGGACGATAGACAGGTGATTGCAGACTTGCCCGTGGAGCGACTGCCACTGCTTCATCATGGGCTTGGGAGGTTGATAAGGAATCAAATTCGACGCGGCGAATTAAAGGCGCTTTTCCGCTGGTCGAGTTCTCAAGCCGCTGAGTCCAACAGTCTTGACGACCGATCATGGCCCATCATCGTTGAGGTCGCAAAATTATTGAAATCGACGCTTCGAGCGGTTGGCAAAGTTTAGCACTGCAAATGCAGTCACTTCCGCTATGAGTCGAAAGCGGACGGACAGACCCAGCCGGATTTCAAATCGAGACACTACCGCAAGGAACAGCCGTGAAGCTGCACGTGGGCGTCCACCCGAACAACCTGCATCTGTGCCTCGCCGAACGGTGGCAGGGCGCGTTCGCCGGGTTGGACGTGGCGTTCGTGCCGTATCCGGAGGGCCGCGACAGCGCCCGCCTGCTGGCGGAGGGGGCCATCGACCTGTGCGGCACCGGGTCGACGCCGCCGATCCTGGCGCAGGCCGCGGGGCTGGACGTGGTGTATGTGGCGGCCTCCGCGCCGCGCCCGGCCAATGGCGGCATCGTGGTCGCGCTCGTGTCTTCCATACGGTCCGTCGCCGGCCTCAAGGGCGCCCGCATCGCGCTGCTGGACGGCTCGTTCCACACCTACCTGCTGGCCCGCGTGCTGGAAACCGCGGACTTGCGTCTGGGCGACGTGCGGCGGGTGGAGTTGCCGCCGGCCGCGTCGCTGCTGGCGCTGGGCAGCGGCGAGGTCGACGCCTGGGTGGCGATGGCGCCGCTGCTGGACCAGTCCATCCAGGCCGGCCATGCGGTGCTGCTGGCGCCCTGCGGCGACGCCATCCCCAACCGCTCAGTGTTCTGGACCCTGGCGCGGCGTCAGGTGCCGCCCGGGCTGCTGGATGCCTTCGCCGCCGGGTTGGCGCGGCTAGGGCACGACATCGCCGCCCGTCCGGACCAGGCGGCGGCGTTGCTGGCCGACGCCAACGGCGTGGACCTGGCCGCCTGGCGCCCCGCCGTCGACGCCCGCGACTGGAGCATCGGCCCGGCGGACGCGTCCGTCATCGCCGAGCAGCAGGCCGAGGCCGACACGCTGCTTCGTCACGGCGACCTGCCGCACGCCATCGATCTCGCCCGCGCCGCACGGTAGGAAGGAAGCCGTGAACGTCCTCTGGTACATGTGCGCCCCCGACGGCGCCTACCCCTGGAACCCGCAAGGCTCGCGGGAGGTCAACTACGGCTACTTCCGCCAACTGGCGCAGGCGTATGACCAGCTCGGCTACACGGGCGCGCTGTTCGCCACGGGGGCGCACGACGTCTGGGTGCTGGCCGGCGCGCTGCTGCCGTATACCGAGCGGCTGAAGTTCCTCATCGCCATCCACCCGGGGCTGGTGTCCGTCACGCTGCTGGGCAAGATGGCCGCTACGCTGCAGGATTTCTCCCGCGGCCGGGTGATGATCAACGTGGTGTCCGGCGACGCCAAGATGCTGGGCGCGTACGGCATGGACCTGCCGCACGACGAGCGCTACGCCATGGCCGACGAGTACATGACCCT
>CAXSFF010000801.1:0-2631 GCA_964236035.1 uncultured Acetobacteraceae bacterium | reverse complement strand
CCTGTGCATTTTCTGGGGGCGCCGGGGCCAACGACCTACATTCCGCATATAGTTTGCGCTTCGCGACTATTGCCTATGCATGGCGTCCGCTGACGGGGCGGACGTTCCAGGTGTCGCCGTTTCGTCGCGGCAAGGACCTGAAGTGCATCTACACGGATGAGCGGCCTGACCTTTGCCGCGAGTTGCCGAGCTGGATGTTCGACGCGGGCTACTGCGCCGGCATGAGGCTGGGGCCACCCGAGATCAGCATCGAGGGGCTGAACAAGCTTGCCGAGGTCCTGGCGGCGTTGGGCGAGACTCGCAAGCAGAACGGACGATGCGATCCTTCAAGGGAGGAGACGGATCGTGCGCAGGAGCCGACAGCAGAGCCGAACGCAGCTTGTTCTCGGGTTGGAGCGGGCCAATCCGGAACCTCTTGTGGAGAGGGGGACGAAGGGGCTGGTCGAGACGCTGGCCGACCTCCTGCTCGAGGCCCTGGGCGCCACGGCGCCGCTGGAGCAGGGAGGCGCGCATGAGCACCAGGATCACGCCTGACCATCTCGGCCGTGCCGCGGTCGTGTATGTCCGCCAGTCGACCATGGCCCAGGTCACGGGCAACCTCGAAAGCCAGCGCCGGCAATACGACCTGGCCGGAGCTGCCGAGGCGGCCGGCTTCCGCTCAGTGAGCGTCATCGACGACGATCTCGGCCGCTCGGGATCGGGCAGCATGGAGCGTCCCGGGTTCGAGCGGCTTGTCGCCATGGTCTGTTCCGGCGCGGTCGGCGCGGTCTATTGCATCGAAGCGTCGCGCCTGGCGCGGAACGGGCGGGACTGGCACCATCTGATCGACCTGTGCGCGCTTGCTGGGACGCTGGTCATCGATCCCGATGGCGCGTACGATCCGCGTCTCGTCAACGACCGTTTGCTGCTTGGGCTCAAGGGGACGATGTCGGAATACGAGCTGAGCTTGATGCGGCAGCGCGGCATCGCCGCCCGCGACTCCAAGGCGAAGCGCGGCGAGTACCGGTTCATGCTGCCGCCTGGGTTCTGCTGGAGCGAGACGGGCAAGATCGAGCTTGATCCGGACGAGCACGTGGCCGACGCGATCCGGCTCGTGTTCGCCAAGTTCCGCGAGCTGGGCAGCGCACGCCAGGTTTTCCTGTGGCTGCGTTCGGCCGGCATCAGGATGCCGGTCGTCCTGCGCAACGTCGCCGTCTGTAAGCTCGTCTGGAAGGCGCCGGCCTACCACAGCGTCATGCAGATCCTGCACAACCCGCTGTACGCCGGCGCCTACGCTTTTGGCAGGAAGGCGCAACGCACGCAGATCACCGACGGACGCGCCCGCAAAACCAGTGGGTCGGCTAAGCCCAGGGAGGAATGGAACGTCCTGCTGCACGACAATCACCCCGGCTACATCAGCTGGCAGGAGTATGACGGCAACCAGAAGCTGCTGCTCGAGAACGCCCACATGAAGAAGAACTGCGCGCGCAAGTCAGCCCGCGGCGGCCGTGCCCTGCTCACCGGCCTGATGCGCTGCGGGCGCTGCGGCCGGATGATGCGCGTCTTCTACGGCATGGGGAAAGGCAACGCCCACCGCTACCAGTGCCGCGGCGACGACGGGCATGTCGGCGCGGGGCTGTGCATCGGCATCGGCGGCGTGCGGGTCGATCATGCGGTCGCCCAGCAGATCATCGACGCGGTTTCCGACCGCGCCGTGGAAGCGGCCATCTTGGCTTCGGGCCAGGTCGAGCGATCGGCCAACGACGTCCTTGCTGCCGTTGAGCGGGACCTCGAAGGCGCGCGATACGATGCCTCGCTTGCCGGGCGCCGCCATGAGCTGGTGGACCCCGCCAAGCGGCATGTCGCGCGTGAACTCGAAGCACGCTGGAACGGGGCGCTGGAGCGCGTGGCCGAACTGGAAGGCCGGATCGGGGAGCTGCGTGCGGCAGCATCGACGCGGCCACGGGTTGACCGGGCGGCGCTGATGCAGCTGGCCCACGATCTGCCGGCCGCATGGAATGCGCCCTCGACCGATACGCGCACCAAGCAGCGCCTCATCCATATCCTGGTTCGCGAGATCGTCTGCGAGCTCGACAAGGCGACCAACGAAGCCGTGCTGCTGATCCACTGGACGGGCGGGCGGCACACCGAGGTGCGCGTTGCCCGCGTCAAGACCGGCCGCTGCCCGGGCGATGGCGCGCCGGCGGCCGTCGATGCGCTGCGCAAACTCGCCGGGCACTGGCCGGACCGGGAACTGGCTGTGTCGCTCAACCGGATGCGCTGCAAGACCGGCGACGGTGAAAGCTGGACGATGGTCCGCGTGCGAGAGCTGCGCGAGCGCCTTGGCATCGCTGAACATGATCCCGGCAAGGCCGACAAGACCATGATCAGCTTGATGAAGGCGGCCGAGCGGTTGGGCATCTGCATGGGATCGGCGAAGAGCCTCGCCCTCAAGGGCATCCTGCCCGCGACGCAGATCCTGCCGGGCTCGCCATGGCTCGTGCCGGCGGACGCGCTCACCTCGGAGGCCGTGCGGGCAGGGGTGCAGCGTGTGATCGAGCGTCGCCCAAAGTTTTACGATGATTATCAACGCGATAAGACGATTCGGCTGCCCGGCCTCTGACCCAGGAGATGCATTATGAAACGCGCTGT
>CAXSFF010000800.1:0-2633 GCA_964236035.1 uncultured Acetobacteraceae bacterium | reverse complement strand
GGCGAGCCGGTGTCTCAACCATTGCTGCACCGGGTGTCTGGTTACTCGGTCGTGCCAGACGCTGGCTATGACGAAGCCCGGCACTGCCAGCGGCGGTTCCAGGACCCGGAGCCGGTCCGATTGACCTTCGGCGATCCGCTGCGGAACGAGTGCGATCATGTCGGACCGCGCGACGATCTCGGGAACGATGAGGAAGCCGGAGGTGGACAAGGCAACATGGCGGCGGCGGCCGATGGCCTCG
The DNA here is from genome assembly GCA_964236035.1 of uncultured Acetobacteraceae bacterium. Lineage (GTDB taxonomy): Bacteria > Pseudomonadota > Alphaproteobacteria > Acetobacterales > Acetobacteraceae > CAXSFF01. The sequence goes on along the minus strand of CAXSFF010000800.1, from coordinate 2,392 downwards.
AGTGCCAGATCTGTCGCACCGACAAAGCCACCGCCCTGCGGTGAGACGACGACGTGGTCCAATGAACAGAACACGTTGAGATCAAGGGTATCCTGGACGACAGGATGGCCTCGCCGAACGATGACGACGTATCGCTCAGCGTAGAGCTGGCTTATGCGCATGGAGCCGGGGAAGTGCTCCGGTGTCGTCAGCGCGAGGTCAACCTCGCCACGCTCCAGTTGCGCTCCCAGCATTGCGACTTCGAGGGTACGCCAAGCGATCCTGACCTCCGACGCCTCCGTGCGGAGCACGCAGGACAGCCGCATCAACAAGGAGTACTGGACGTAGTCGCTGGCCGCGATCACCACCGTTGCCTGGGCTGTGCGTGGGTCGATCGACGTCCCGTCCCCGATCACGCGGCGAACGCCCTCTAGAGCCTCGTGCAGCGGCGCCTGTAGTTCCGTCGCGCGCCGGGTCGGGATCATGCCGCGCTGGGCCGGCAACAGGAGTGGGTCGCCGATCACCTCGCGCAGCCGGGCGAGTCGTGCCGAGAGGGCTGGTTGGCTGATGTTGAGGCGCCGCGCTGCGCGGGTGACATTCCGCTCGGCTAAGAGGGCTTCAAGCGTGACCAGCAGGTTTAGGTCGAGACGTTGGATATCCATTGAGATTATACCTGCACAAAGATACTTCGATTTCAACCGCGGGTCATCTGGGCCGATACACGGCTGCGAAGGATGCACGGGGTGAGCGCAGGCATGTGCCATCCGGGTACTATGGCTTTGGTCCCATAAGCGACGTGGATGGTAGCGCATGTCCGAGAAGCTTTTGCCGGTCCCGCAAGGCCAGGCGGCGGTCGCCTTCCCCTTGCTTGCCGCCGTGCTGTTCCTGTTCTTCTTTTCTGCCAGCGCACCGTCGCCGTTGTTCATCGTGTTCCAGGGGCGGTGGGGCTTCTCCTCGGGCATGCTGACGGTGGCATTCAGCATCTACTCGCTGGTGCTGCTCACGGCGCTGCTCGTGGCGGGCTCCCTTTCGGACCATCTCGGGCGCCGGCCGGTCGTCGTCACCGCCCTGTTGATCCAGGTTGCGGCCATGACCTTGTTCCTGACGGCACGGGGCATCAACGGCCTGCTAGTGGCGCGCATAACGCAGGGACTATCGATGGGCGTGGTCAACGGCGCCCTGTCTGCGGCGGTGATTGAAGCGGCGCCGCTGGACCGTAAATGGCTCGGAACCTTGGTCACCAGCATATCACCGCTGGCCGGGCTGGCAACCGGCGCGCTCGCCACCGGTGTGCTGATCGGCCTTACAGCCGATGCCGATATCTGGATGTTTGGGACGCTCACCGCGGTGTTCCTGGCCTGCGCCCTGCTCGTCCTGTTGATGCCCGAAACCGTCAGCCTGCGCCCCGGCGTTTTCGCCTCCCTGGTCCCGCGCATCTCTGTCGCGATTCAAGCCCGGCGCGGCTTCGTTCACGGGTTGCCGCTGCTCCTGGCCATCTGGGCACTATGTGGGTTCGTCATCGCGCTTGGGCCATCCTTGATGCGGACCGTGTTCGTGGTCGACAGCGGATACCTGAACGGGCTCACAGTCGCTGTGCTGTGCGGCGCAGGGGCCGTCTCGCCGCTATCTCTGCGCCCGCTTCGGCCCGCGTGGACTGTGATCGTGGGGATGATGGCAGTGACGACCGGGCTGGTCATCCTCCTTGCATCATTGAGCGCCGGGTCGCTGACCTTGTTCTTCCTGGGTGACGCCGTCGCTGGCGCTGGGTTGGGGGCCGCCTTCGCCGGGCTGATCCAGTCCCTGGTGCCGCTGACGGGAGCGCATGAAAGGGCCGAGCTCTTCGCGGCGATCTTTGTGGCCACCTATCTGTCGCTGAGCCTTCCGCCCATCCTGGCAGGCTTCCTGATCCCCTCGCTCGGATTTTTCCACACCGCCCAGTTCTATCTCGCGGCGGTCCTGGTGATCACGGTGACTGGCACCGCTCTCCAATGGTCCGTCACACGATCCGAAAGAGCCTCGGCATGAAAGCTGTTCGATTCCATGGCAAGCCTGGTGGCAGCCAAGCCCACGCGGTGGCGATACGTTGCGTTGGATCGCGTTTCACAGACAGGAACACCTGACATGAAAGTCTTTCTCGTCTTCGCTCACCCCGAGCGCCACTCCCTGAACGGTGCCCTGCGGAACGTGGCTGTTGCGGAACTGGAGGCGCAGGGGCATGAGGTGCGCGTCACCGATCTCTACGCGGAAGCCTGGAAGCCGGCGGTTGACCGGGCCGACTTCCCCGCGCTGGCCGCAGACGCCCGGCTGAAAGTCGCCGGCGCTTCAGGCCAGGCCTTTTCCACCGACATGCTGACCGACGACGTGAAGGCCGAGCAGGCGAAGCTGCTCTGGGCCGACATGCTGATCCTGCAGT
>CAXSFF010000799.1:0-2633 GCA_964236035.1 uncultured Acetobacteraceae bacterium | reverse complement strand
GGCGCGACACGAACACCTGCGCCCCGTGCCGCTGCCGCGTCAGCGCCACGTAGCTGGACGCCGCCCGCCAGTGCCGCCCGTGCAGCAGGTAGGTGTGGTCCAGCGTCCGGCCCTGCCCCTTGTAGATCGTCCCCGCGTAGCCGTGCCGCACCCCGTCGAACGCCGACGCCTGCCACGACACCGCCCGCCCGCCGTCCAGCCGCGCCGCCACCACCCCCGTCGCCGCGTCCAGCCCGGTGATCACCCCCGCGTTGCCGTTGAACAGACCCAGCCGCTTCGCCGTCGCCGTGAACTGCACCCGGTCGCCCACCGCAAAGCTCGCCGCGCCGTGCCGGGTGTCCAGCCGAACGTCGGGACCCAGCGCCCCCCGGCCCCGCAGCACCTCGCGCAGCCCGGCGTTCAGCGCGTCCGCCTCCTGGTTCGTGTAGGCGAACACGAACCGCGTGGCAGCGGGGTCCGCCAGGGTGTCCGCCTGCCACCGCCGCACCAGCGCCTGCAGGCTGGTCCCGTCGTCCGCCGACCAGGTCACGGCACCGTGCCGGTCGAACGCCTGCACCGCCCGCGCGAACCGCCCCTCGGACAGGTCCTGCGCCGCCTCCCGCTGCCACGGCACCCGCTGCCGCTCCACCTGTCGGATCACTGCCGACCCGTGCCGACCCCGCAGCTCCGTGAACAGCCCGCCCCGCTCGATGGAGGCGAGCTGCCGGTCGTCCCCGGCCAGCACCACCTTGGCCCCCGACGCCCGCGCCGCCGCCAGCAGCTCGCCCATCACAGGGCTGTCCAGCATCGCCGCCTCGTCCACCAGCAGCACCGTCCGCCGGTCCCACGACGCCCGCCCAGTCTTCAGGGCGAACAGCGCCGCATGCACCGTGCTCGCCTCCCGGAACCCGTCCCGCCCCAGGTCCTGCGCCACCGCGTTCGTCGGCGCCAATCCCACCACCCGCTGCCCGGCCCGCTCGTGGGCGTCCCGCACCGCCCCCAGCGCGTAGCTCTTGCCCGTCCCCGCCCGGCCCTCGACCACCTTCAGCCCGCCCGCGCCCACCGCGTGCTCGAACGCCTCCCGCTGATCGGGACGCAGGTTCCGCCCGGCCAGCGCCGCCTCCCGCGCCGCCGCCGGCACCGCCCCATGGTGCCCGGCCCGCAGCACCGCAGCCGCGTCAGCCAGCGCCGCGCCCTCCTGCACCCGCACCGTCCGCGTGGTGTACCGTCCCGCTGCCACCCCGCTCTCCCGATCGTGCAGGGCCAGCAGCTCCGGGTGGCTCAGCACCGTAGCCGCCGCGGCGGCGCGTGCGTCCTCGCCGTCCAGGTGCTTGCCCAGGTAGCGATCCAGCTCGCCCCGAGTGAACGTCGCGTTGTTGCGCGTCAGCGCCGCCAGCACCTGCAGCGGGTCGCGCGCCGCGTCCTCGTTGGCCGCCCGCAACGCCGCCGCCCGCTCGGACGCCGCCGCCTCCGGCGCCCGCATCCGCACCGGCCCGATGTGCGCCCCCGGCACCGCCGCCGTCGCGTCTACCCGCACGCCCAGCCCGTGCTCCAGGAACCAGCGGTCCTGGTGCGCCTGCCACAGCTCGCCCCATGCCTCGCCCTCGGCCACCTGGTTGCGCCCGCCGAACAGCCGCACCACCGGGTCCAGGTCCCGCGCCTTGCGGCCGGCGAACCCCGATCCCCCCACCCGCCGCGTCGTCACCAGCAAGTGCGCGTGCGGGTTCGCTCCCTCGCCCGACGCCTGCTCCTCGCCGGGATCGGCGTGCGGCAGGTGGATGTCGAGCTGCACCGCCACGCCCCTGGACACGAAGTGCTCGGCCGCGAACAGCCGCGCCAGCTCGATCCAGTCCTCCAGGGTGATCCCGGCATCTGCTGGAAGGGCCAGCACCAGCTCGCGCGCGACCTGCGCGTCCTTGCGCCCTTCCGCCGCCTCAGCCGCATTCCACAAAGCCGCATTTTCACCCAGGGAAGGGTCGGCACCTTCGGGCAGCATGACCTCGTGGTGCTCCAGGTCGCCGCGGTGCCGGAAGGTGAACACGCGGTTGGCGCCCTGGGCCTCGATCTCGGCGCGCCCGTTGTAGGCGGCCGAGCGCACGGCGTTGCCGCCGGAGTTCCGGGATACGTAGCGGGCGCGGGCGAACGCGATGGCCATACCGGGGAGCCTAGAACCAGCCAGGACCAGGCCGCAAGCGCCGTTGCACCGCAACGCATATTGCGTATGAACGCTCACGCTCGCTCCGCTCCCGGGTTCATCACCGGACGGCAGCCTGCATTTTCCCGTTCAGCTCTGGCCTACACTAGCCTGACCTAGGCCGCCCTGCTTAGATCAGGCATAGGGCTGGGCACCGCAAAGCGCCAGCACATCAGGACCCGGAGGCAACCATGGCTCGCTCGCTGGCAGAACGGCTCCAGGCCCACGAGGCGGAGAAGACCCGCCTGGCCCAGAAGGGCGCCACCCTGGAGGCCAGCAGGCGCAAGGCCCGCAACCGCAAGCTCTTCGAGGCCGGCGGCCTCGTGGACAAGGCCGGGCTGCTCGACCTCGAGTCCAATGCCCTCTACGGCGCCCTGCTCTCCCTCAAGGAGGGGGCAGGCGGGAAGGAGCAGGTTGCCCAGTGGGCCGCGCTCGGCGGACGCGCCTTCTCGCGCGAGGC
>CAXSFF010000798.1:0-2633 GCA_964236035.1 uncultured Acetobacteraceae bacterium | reverse complement strand
GCCACGACCGGCGCGGCGACGGGGATGGTGTCGTCGGCGTCGAAATCCTCGGCGTACAGCACGCCGATCAGGGCCTCGTGCGATGTCTCGTGCGGCGGGTGGATCACGGGTTCCATGTCAGTAGACCAGCTCCTCGTCCTTGCCTTCGCCGATCTCGATGGTGCCCTGCGCCGCAAGGTCCTTGGCCAGGACGACGATGGCGGCCTGCGCCTCGTCCACGTCGCGCAGCTTCACGGGGCCCAGCCCCTCGATGTCGTCGCGCAGCATCTTGCCCGCGCGCTCCGACAGGTTCTTCATGAACAGGTCGCGCAACCCCTCCGACGCGCCCTTCAGCGCCAGCGGCAGCTTGTCCTTCTCCACTACCCGCAGCAGCACCTGGATCGCCGCCGACGACAGCCGCGAGAGGTCGTCGAAGGTGAACATGAGCGCCTTGATGCGCTCGGCGGACTCGCGGTTGCGCTCCTCCAGCGCGGCGACGAATCGCATCTCCGACGCGCGGTCGAGGTTGTTGAAGATGTCGGCCATCATCTCGTGGCTGTCGCGCCGGGTGCTGCGCGCCAGGTTGGACATGAACTCGGCGCGCAGCGTCTTCTCGACGCCGTCGAGCACGTCCTTCTGCACCGCCTCCATGCGCAGCATCCGCATCACCACTTCGATCGAGAAGCTGTCCGGCAGCAGCGTCAGCACCCGGGCGGCGTGGTCCGGGCGGATTTTCGACAGCACCACGGCGACGGTCTGCGGGTATTCGTTCTTCAGGTAGTTGGCGAGCACCGCCTCGTGCACGTTGCCGAGCTTGTCCCACATGGTGCGGCCGGCCGGGCCGCGGATCTCCTCCATGATCTGGGTGGCGCGGTCGCGCGGCAGGGCGCGCAGCAGCATGCGTTCGGTGCTTTCCAGGCTGCCGACCAGGTTGCCCTGGCCGCCGAGGCTGTCGCCGAACTCATGGCACAGCCGCTCTACCATCTCGGCGCTCACGCTGCCGAGGTGGGACATGGCGCTCGAGACGTCCTTGATCTCGTCCTCGTGCATCATGCCGAACAGGCGGGCGCATTGCTCCTCGCCGACCGCGAGCATCAGCACGGCCGCCTTCTGCGCGCCCGTCAAAGCCGAACCGGAAGGAATGCTGGCTGCCATCACTGCGCCTCCTGAACCATCCAGCCGCGCATGATCGCCAGCGTCTCCTCCGGATGGCGGTCGATCAGGTCGGTCACCTTGCGGATCGCCGACACCCGGATCGCGCCATTGACCGATTCGAGGTTGACCATGCTCTCATCCTCCAGCAGGGCCTGCTCGCCCATCGCCGACGATCCCAGCGCGCCGGCCGAAGCCCGTCCGCCCGAAGCCGCGCCGGACGCAGCATCCGGACCCGCCAGGGCCAGCGCCTCGGGGCCGGCCAGTGCCGTGGCGGCCGTCAGCCGCAGCACCATCGGCCGCAACACCAGCAGCAGCGCCAGGATTGCGACCACGCCCATCAATCCCGTCTGCCCCAGCCGCATCCAGTCCGCCTTGTCGATCGGCAGGCCGAACAGGCCCGGCTTCACGACCTCCGCCGGCCCGTCGAGTTCGACGAAGCGCATGCTGACCACCTCGACCTTGTCGCCGCGCTTCTCGTCGTAGCCGATGGCGCTGCGGGCAAGCGCCGCGATCCGCGCCAGCTCGTCCGGCGTGCGGTCCTGCCAAGTGACCGCGCCATCGACGCCGCGCACCGACACCTGGTCAACCAGCACGGCGAGACTGACGTGGCGGATCACCGGCTGCTCCCGCACCGTAGTGCGCACGGTCTTGCCGATCTCGTAGTTGGTGGTCTCCTCGGTGTGCTGGTCCTGGCTGCCCGCAGGCGTCGTGCCGGCGTCGGCGTTCGGCAGGTTGTTCTGCACGCTCACCGTGGCGCTCGGCTCGGTGGTGTGGCTGCTGTTCGAGGTGTTCTGCGTGCTGCGCTCGACCTTGCCGTCGGGATCGTATTTCTCCGAGGTCTCGTGGACGTGGTTGAAGTCCAGCTCGACGGCGGTTTCGGCCCGCACCCGGCCGGCGCCGAGGCTGCGCTCCAGCATGTCCTCGACCGAGCGGGACAGGCGCTGCTCCATGGCGTGGCGCATCTCGTCGCCCGACTGCGCCTCCCGCGACAGGCCGGACGCGTCCCCGGCCCGGGCGAGCAGGTTGCCGCGGCTGTCGATGATGCCGATGTTCTGCGGACGCAGGCCGGGCACGGCGGCGGCCACCAGCGTCAGCACCGCCTGCACGCCCTCCTTGTCCATGCGGCCGGCGCCGGCCATTGTGAGCACGATGCTGGCCTGCGCCTCCTGTTGCTCGCGGGCGAAGGGTTCGCGCTTCGGCAGCACCAGGTGGACGCGGGCCGCCTTCACGCCCGTGATCATGCGGATGCTGCGGGCAAGCTCGCCCTCCATCGCGCGGGTCTGGCTGATCGCCTGCTGGAACTGGCTGGCGGTCAGCCCGTCGCCGCGGTCGAAGATCTCGTAGCCGATGGAGCCGCCGGACGGCAGGCCCTCTTTCGCGAGCAGCAGCCGGGCGCTGGCGATCTGCGAGGCGGGAACCATGATGCGGCTGCCGTCGCCCTGCGCCTCATGGCTGATCTTGGCGCGTTCCAGCTGGTCGACGATCTGCGATGCCTCTCG
>CAXSFF010000797.1:0-2636 GCA_964236035.1 uncultured Acetobacteraceae bacterium | reverse complement strand
ACGGGACGGGCACGGTCACGTCAGGTTATGTCGGTGCAGGTCAGGAGTTGCTCCCGCATGCCGCAAACGGACGTTCTCGGCGGCTGGACGGGGTGGATCGGGCGGGAAAGGGTCGGGCTGCAACCCGCATAAGAATTAATTCTTATAGTGGAGGCCGCCTATGCGTTTGCCGCCCACTGCCGTGCCAGCATCGGCAAGCAGGGACGCTTCCGGTCGCGGAGGGGCTGTCCGCCCTGCCAATAGCCGCCATCACGCGCGCCGGCCTTCCGCTCACGCCCGCCGCGACCCATCTGCCCGACCTGCTGAGGCGCGGGCGGGTCTTGCGGGCCAGCGCGTGCGGTTCCAAGAAGGCGGCTTGAGCGCCGGGCGGCCCCTGATCAGGCGCAACAGCAGCTTGCGGCGTCCAGTCCGGCGCCATGCATCGACATGAGGGAAATCCGTGGCTTCCATAACCGTTACCAGCACTCGCGGCGACACCAGGTCCATCCCGGCAGCGACCGGGCTGTCGGTCATGGAGGTTATCCGCAAGGCTGGCTTCGATGACTTGCAGGCGCAGTGCGGCGGCAGTTGCTCCTGCGCGACCTGCCACGTCATCGTCCACCCCGACGACTTTGCGCGCGTCGGTCCCGCCAGCGAGGACGAGAACGACCTGCTGGACAGCTCGGACAGGCGCACGCCCACCTCGCGCCTGTCCTGCCAAATCCCGTTCGCGCCGGCCCTGGACGGGCTGCGCGTGACCATCGCCGAGGAGGGCTGATGCCCCGTCCAGCCCGCCCGGCCTGGCAAGCGTGCCGCTAGGCCGGGCGGCGGTGCGGCGGTTCGATGTCCTCATCGTCGGCGCGGGCCATGCCGGCGCCCAGGCCGCCGCATCGCTGCGTCAACTGGGGTTCGCCGGCACCGTCGCCCTGCTGAGCGACGAGCCTGACTGGCCCTACGAACGCCCGCCGCTGTCCAAGGACTACCTGGCCGGCACGAAGCCGTTCGAGGCCATGCTGCTGAAGGAGCCGGAGCACTGGGCGCAGAAGGGCATCGCCGTGCTGCGTGGCCTGCGCGCCGCGGGCATCGATCCCGTCGCGCATGAGGTGCGGACCGGCGATGGCGCGGCGCTCGGCTACGGCACGCTGATCTGGTGCGCCGGCGGTTCGCCGCGGCGCCTGTCGTGCGCCGGCCACGGCCTGGCCGGCGTGCACGCCATCCGCACGCGCGCCGATGTCGATCTCATGCGCGGCGAGCTGGCGGCCACGGCCAGGGTGGCGGTGGTCGGCGGCGGCTACATCGGCCTGGAGGCCGCGGCCGTCCTGACCGGGCTGGGCAAGCAGGTCACGGTCATCGAGATGCAGGACCGCGTGCTGGCGCGCGTCGCGGGGGAGGCTGTGTCGCGCTTCTACGAGGCCGAGCACCGCGCCCGTGGCGTCACTATCATGCTCAGCACGGCTGTCGATCGCATTGAGGGGCGTGGTGGCCGGGCCACCGGCGTCCGGCTCGCCGATGGCGCGGTGCTTGCGGCCGACATGGTCGTGGTCGGCATCGGCATCATCCCTGGCGTGCAGCCGCTGCTCGACGCCGGGGCGGCAGGCGGGAACGGGGTCGATGTGGACGCCTTCTGCCGCACCAGCCTGCCGGACATCTACGCCATCGGCGACTGCGCGGCCCACAGGAACCGGTTCGCGGACGGCAGCAGCGTCCGGGTCGAGTCGGTGCAGAACGCAACCGACCAGGCGCTCGTCGCCGCCAGGTCGATCACCGGCGCTCCCGTCGCCTACGACGCGCTGCCCTGGTTCTGGTCCAACCAGTACGACCTGCGGCTGCAGACCGTCGGCCTGTCCACCGGCCACGATGCCGTCGTGGTCCGGGGCGACCCGGCCGCACGCAGCTTCTCGGCGATCTACCTGCGCCAGTCCCGCGTGATCGCGCTGGACTGCGTGAACGCCACGCGCGACTACGTGCAGGGCAAGGCCCTGGTCGCCGGCGCCCTGACCGTGGACCCCGCGCTCCTGGCGGACGCCATGCAGCCGCTGAAATCGCTCGCCGCAGCGGCGATGGGCCGGGCCTGACGGGGGCCATGCCGACCGTCATCCGCCTGCCAGCGCGGCTCGCAACGGCGGCATGCCGGCCAGGCTCAAGGTGGCCGCGCATGGCACGAGGACCGCACCGGCTTAGCTCCCCCCTGAACAGATGAGTCTGGCACGCGGTGCCGAAGCGGCTCGATCTCGCCGGCCTGACCTTCCAGGGCGCCCGGTTCGGCGCCTTCATCGCGCGCAGCCACCGCGTCTCGCCCGGCCTGGGCGCCAAACGCCGGTCATGGCTCGTCAAGCAAGCCGGAAGCTGCGCCGCTACCGGACTCCACCGCGCCCGCGACGGCGCCGCAACCGGAGGCGCCTGCACTCGGCCCTGGACTACCGCACGCCCGGCGAGGCAGAACGGCAAGCGGCAAACGTAGCGCAACCCGTCCACGACAACCGTGGATGATCCCGGAGACACGCACATGCACCTGCGCCACGCCCTGCTCGCCGCCGTGCCGGCCCTGGCGCTGATCCTGGCGCCCGGCGGCGCGGCGCAGGCCAAGGACGACCTGGTGATTGGGGCGGCGCAGTTCCCCTCCACCCTGAACCCGTTCCTGGATGCCGAGGTGATCC
>CAXSFF010000796.1:0-2642 GCA_964236035.1 uncultured Acetobacteraceae bacterium | reverse complement strand
GGGGGACTATCAGACTTCAACGTTGTGTTGCTTATCGCACCCCTACCGCGCGTGCGGCGGCGCGATCCTGAACAGCGCCCACGGCCCCTTCTGCGTGCTGCCGTGCTCGTGGAACTGCGCCATGTCCTGGATGTGCGACGCGGTGACGTAGATCGCCCCGTCCGCCCCCTCCGCCAAGCTGTCCGGCCAGCGCAGCCGCGGGTCGGCCGCGACCACGCTCAGCGTCCCGTCCGGCGCGCGCATCCTGACCGCGTTGTTGGCCGGGTCGGTGATGAACAGGTAGCCTTTCTCGTCCATCCACAGCCCGTCCGCGACGTTGGTGGTGCCCAGCGTCTCCACCGCCGCCGCCACGTCGCCGCCCTCCTTCAGCAGCGCCGCGGTCGGCACCCGGTACAGCGTCGTCCCCACCAGGTCTTGCCAGTACAGGAACGCTCCCGCCGCATCGAGCGCGATCCCGTCCGCCGCAAACGCCGGGATGCGGTGGTCCGGCCTGCGCAGCTCGTGCCCGTCGGCGTGCGGCACGACGCCGGGCTGCGGCTGCGTGCGCGGGTCGCCGTCGAGCACGCGGCGCGCGGTGCCGGCGGCGACGTCGACCACGACCAGCGCTCCCTTCTGCCCCGAGTCCGTCAGGTAGGCGTGCGCCCCGTCCGGGCTGACGCGCACGTCGTTCATGTAGCTCCCCTGCGGCGCCACGCTGTCGTCGAAGGCGATCACCTTGACGACCCGGTTCGTGGCCAGATCGATCTTCACCAGCTTCGGCCCGCCGGGCTTGATGAACTCGTTGCCGGGCGCGGCCGGGTCCAGCACCCACAGGAAGCCCTGCGGGTCCACGGTCACGCTCTGCACGCACACGAAATGATCGCCCACCGACAGCGGCTTGAGGTTGCTCCACGCGTTCCACCCGGCATCGGGGTACGGCCGCAGCGTGCCGTCGCGCGTCACCTCCGCCACCGAGACCGGCACGTCCTTCTCCCAGCGCGGGAAGTTCACGAACACCCGGCCGTCCTTTGACACCGCGACCCCCGTCACCTGGCCGTCGAAGGCGTGCACCTGCTGGAGCGGCGGCGGCGCGGCCAGCGCGGGGACGGCAGCAAGGACGAGGGCGGCGAGCAGGGTGCGCATGGAGAGACCTTTCAGGAAGCAAGGTCAGGGCTCTGCCCCGTCCTTGAAAACGGGGACCCGCCAGGGCCAGCCGCCCTGGACCGGTATTTAATTCAGGCTTGCGGCACGCTCGCGGCGGCGTGCCGCAGGCCCCAGGGAATGTTTCCAAAGGGCTCGCCCTTTGGCGGGTCCAGGGCAGAGCCCTGGCCTTGCTGGCAGCAGGTCCGACGGGCGCGCGTAGGAGACGCGGTTCACTGTGCCGCCACCTGGGCCGCCACCCGGAGCGCCTGCTGCCCGAGCCCCTGCTCGATCGCGGCGACGATGTTGGGCCAGGCGCCGCAGCGGCAGATGTTGCCGCTTATCAGCTCGCGGATCTGCGCGGCGTCGTGCGCCCCCCTCGGCGAGCAGCGCGGTGGCCGAGCAGAGCTGCCCCGGCGTGCGGTCGCCGCACTGGAGCGCGTCGTGGTCGATGAACGCCTGCTGGAGCGGCGACAGCGTGCCGTCCGTGGCCGCCAAGCCCTCCACCGTCGTGACCTGCGCCCCGTCCTGCATCACCGCGAGGCTGAGGCAGGCGTTCACGGCCCGCCCGTCCACCAGCACGGTGCACGAGCCGCACCGGCCGTGGTCGCAGCCCTTCTTGGAGCCGGTCAGCGCAAGCTCGTGGCGCAGCAGGTCGAGCAGCGTGGTCCAGGGCTCGACGGACAGCGCGTGCACGCGGCCGTTCACGGTGAGGCGGACGGGAACGCGCTGCGGCGCACGGTCGGGAGAGGGCATCGCGGGTCCTTCCGGTGCGAAGAGGCGGCCATGAAGAGGCGGGCGGAGTCGCGCCGGCACCGCAACGCGCGGAAGGGGGCGGGGTCGCAAGGGCGCGGAAAGACACGATGCGGCGACGGAGGGGCGCTGCCCAAAGGCCACGGCGGGTGGCGTCTCAGGTTGAAAGGCCAGGGCTCTGCCCCATTGCTTGGAAGCGGGGACCCGCCAGGGGCGAGCCGCCCCTGGACCCGGCGCAACTTAGGTGCTGGATTCCAAAGGCGAGCCTTTGGCGAGGCCCTGTCTTCAAGCAGGGGGCAGAGCCCCTGGCCTTCCTCTCTGGATTTCAGACTGAGACACTGCTCCACATTTGCAGCACGATCGGGCCGGCCAGCACAGCATCCGCATAGCCACATGCCTTGTCAAAAGCGCGGCATGACAGGAGGCCGAAAGGGATGATGCCGACATGCTCATTCGAGACTTGCAGCAGCAAGTCTGGCCTTCCGGTGTACTTCAAAGCACTCATAGTATCTAGGGCGGGTGTCTGAGGTATCGCCATGGCACTCAGCTCGGGCTTGAATGCGAGCGTCAACACTAAGAACGTCGCGTCTTGTCGGTCCGGTTTGAGCTTCCTGTCTATAGCCATGTGCCACCATACAGCGATTATTGAAGGTTTGCATGTTCATGGCTCCAACAATACCAGTTCCATAATATCCACTCTGCCGAGCATCTTTTTCGGAGAGTTCTAACTAAAGATAGATGCGAATGTTTTGGCGTAAGCGGCGTAGTTG
>CAXSFF010000795.1:0-2642 GCA_964236035.1 uncultured Acetobacteraceae bacterium | reverse complement strand
CGAGCTGCTCGATGTCCTGCGGCACGGCGAGGAACACGGCGCCGGGCCGGCCGCCTTGGGCAAGGTCGAACGCCTTGCGCACCATCTCGGGCAGGGCGCCCGGCGACAGCACCGTGTCCGACCATTTGGTGACTGGCCGGAACATGGCCGCCAGGTCGATCGACTGGTGACTCTCCTTGTGGATCCGGTTCAGGCCCACCTGCGCGGCGAGCGCCACCAGCGGCGCGCTGCACGTCTGCGCGTCGGCAGTGCCGAGCAACAGGTTGATGGCGCCCGGTCCGAGCGTCGCCGAGCACACGCCGGCGCGTCCGGTGAGCCGCCCGTAGATGTCGGCCATGAACGACGCCGCCTGTTCGTGGCGCACCAGGATGTAGCGGATGGTGGGGGAACGCTTGATCGAGCGGATCAGCCAGATGTTCTCCTCTCCCGGGATGCCGAAGATGAATTCGACCCCTTCTGCCTCCAGGCAGGCGACGAGGCGGTCAGAGACCGCGTCCGAAGCTGGGGAAACAGAGGTCTGAGTATCCATTGAAACGAGTCCTTGACGGGTTAGAGGTTTATCGTGTCAGCAGCACGGCAGCCGTCATGCTGAGTGCGGAGAACACGTAGGTGTAGAGCAGCACCGAGGCGCTCTCCTTCACGGCCACGCCGTACCGGACCGAGAGGATGATGAGCATCACCGCCGAGGGCATTGCGAGAGCCACGACGGACTCGCTCATCGGCTTGCCGGTCGCCCCGACCAGCGGCAGCAGGAGCAGCGCCAGGCCCGGCACCACCGCCAGCCGCCCGAGCGTGCTCGTCACGATCGGGATCGACAGGGTCGGCGTCTGCGCCTGCAGGATGATGCCGCTGGCGAACAAGGACACCCCGGACGTCGTTGAGCCGAGCAGCTGCAAGGACGAGACGAGAGGCTTCGGCAGGGCAACACCGGTGAACACGAGCACCACGGCGAGCACGGGCGCCCAAACCACCGGCTCCTTCAACGACGACAGGATAATGGAGCCAATCGCGGGCTTCTCGGCGACGCTCTGCTTGCTGCCGACATCCTGACCGGGAATTCCGACGGGGGGAGATTCGGCCGGTGCAGACTTGTCGGAAGCAACCTTGCCTGCCTTGCCACCGCCGGCTGCAGCAATGGAGAGCAGGATGATGCTGATCGGGACGACGATCAGGTTGGTTGCCAGGCCACTGATTGCGACCGTCAGCGTGGCCGCCTCGGCGCCGAAGATCGATCCCAGGACGGGGATGCCGATGAACGGAACCGCAGGGAAGGCGATCGCGAGCGCCTGCAGCGTGCTCTCCCCAAGATTGCGGCGGAACACGTATCGCGCAACGATCACGCCTACCCCGAAGGGAACGGTGAGGCCGGCGAACAGCGCGGCGACCGTTGGTAGGTTGGCGACGAGTTTGCTTGCCGATATGACCACGGTGCCCGCGAACAAGCTGAGCGGCAGGGTGTAGGTCATTACCATCTTGTTCAGCGTCACCGCGAACTGGCCGGCGTTGTCGTGGTGCCACGCGGCGAAGTAGCCCAGCAGCAGTGTTACGAACACTGGCAGCAGGGCATTGATGACGGCTGCCATGGCTCAAGGCCCCCCTCGGTGCGCCGCATGAGCGTTCAAGCCGGAACCCACCTCCGCGGGCGCCAGCAAGTGCATGTAGACGAGGTTCTCCACAGTCTGATTGCGGCCCGCCTCATTTGCGAACGAGTTCTTCCATGGCGGCGATCGCCGCGGCGTAGTCCTCGTCGGCGTGCTTGATTGTGGCGAACAAGAGGAGCGGTGCTGCGGCAGCCATGGTGCCCATCGGTACGCCGTGCTTCGCGGCATCCGCGAGCAACAGGCCCAGATCCCTGGACAGGAGCCGGATCGCGAAGCGGGCCCCACGATGTCCTGCTTCGAACCTTCACAGACACTCGACGAGTGATGCCGGGAGGGGACGAAGCCGGTGCGTGTCGCGATCAAGGATCAAGCAGCCGTAATCATGTCGGGATGCGATCTCGACACACCGCTCATCATCCCTGCGACGCGCCCGATGAACTCGCAGCGGCGATCTCAGATCCGCTTCACCCAGACTGCCTGGGCGTTGGTGAACTCGCGGATGCCAAAATGCGAGAGCTCACGGCCGTAGCCGCTGTTCTTGACCCCGCCCACCGGAATGCGCGGGTTCGAACTGGTGAAGCCATTGATGAAGACGCCTCCGGTTTCCATGCTGCGCGCCATGGCTTCGCCCCGGTCGGTGTCGGAGGTCCATAGATTCCCGCTCAAGCCGTAGTCGCTGCAGTTCGCCAGTTCCAGCGCGTGATCCGCATCCCGCGCCTGTATCAGGGCCGCAACCGGGCCAAAGATTTCCTCGTCGAACGCAGCCATGCCCGGCTCAACACCGGACAGGATCGTCGGTTCATAGAAAAAACCCGGACCTTCGATCATGTGTCCGCCCAGCAGCAGGGTGGCGCCGCTCGCCACGGATCTGGTGACCTGGTCATGTATCCCGCTTCGCAGATCCTCCCGGGCAATGGGGCCGTTGGTGGTCAAGGGATCGAGCGGATCCCCCGTCCTCAGCTTTCGCGCTGCCTCGACGAATTTCCTGGTGAACTGCTCGGCGATCGGTTCTTCGAGAATGAAGCGCTTGGCATTGAGGCA
>CAXSFF010000794.1:0-2644 GCA_964236035.1 uncultured Acetobacteraceae bacterium | reverse complement strand
GCTGGCCAACCCCGTGCCGCCGCGCATCGTGACGCGCGCGCCGTGCCAGGACATCGTCATCACCGGCGATGACCTGGATGTCCCCGGCAATGCATTGGACGGATTGCCGGTGCCGATCTCCACCCCGGGGTGGGACAACGGCCCTTACCTGACCGCCGGGCACTACATCACCAAGGACCCGGAGACGGGGGTGCAGAACCTCGGCAACTACCGCGGCCAGATCAAGGCGCCGCGCCGGGTGGGCATGAACCCATCGATCGAAATCCGCCCTGGCATCTACGTGCATTGGGAGAAGGCGAAGGCCCGCGGCGAGCCGTTGCCGTGCGCGATCGTGGTCGGCTGCCCGCCCGCCGTGTCCTACACCGCCGTGCAGAAGATGCCGGAGCACCTGGACGAGCTGTGGGTCGCCGGCGCGTTGACGGGGACACCGATCAACCTGGTGCGCGCCATCACCGTCGACCTGCTGGTGCCGGCGGAGGCGGAGTACGTCATCGAGGGCCTGATCAACACGGAGCTGCTGGAGCCGGAGGCGCCGTTCGGCGAGAGCCACGGCTATGTCAACCTGGCCGAATACAACGCCTTCATGGACGTCACCGCCATCACCCGGCGGCGGCACCCCGTACTGACCTCCTTCATCAGCCAGGTGACGCCGAGCGAGAGCAGCGTGATCCGCCGGGTCGCGATGGAGCCCGTGATGATGAACCACCTGCGCAGCGTGATGGGGGTGGCGGCGGTGCGGCGGGTGCACATGCACGAGCCGCTGACCAGCGTGATCGCGCTGATCGCCATCCAGTTCGCCCGCGGCGCGCCGGAGACGGAGGTGTGGCGCGCGCTGTACGGCGCGGCGTCGATGCACCGCTACGCCGGCAAGTGGGTGGTGGCGATCGACGAGGACATCGACCCGGAGAACTCGGACGCGCTGTTCTGGGCGATGGCGTACCGCTGCCAGCCGCAGCACGACATCAAGATCATCGACCGCAAGGACCCGGGGCACGGCCCGCGCAACCTGCGCGACAACGGCGAGGGCGCCTCCGTGTTGGTCAACGCCATGGTGCGCGGCGACTTCCCGCCGATCGCCCTGCCGCAGCGCGAGTACATGGAGAACGCGCGGGTGATCTGGGAGCGGCTCGGCCTGCCGCCGCTGCGGCCGGAGGCGCCATGGCACGGCTATAGCCTGGGCCATTGGCCAGAGCATCTGCAGCGGCAGGCGGACCTCGCGGTGCGGGGCGAGTATTTCCAGACCGGCACACGGATTGCACAGCAGCGCCGTGGCGATGTCAGCATGAACACGCCGATCGTATCGGACCTCGATGACTGATTGTCGGAGCGCCACGTGAACAGACCCCTCGCGGCATTGCTGGCCCTGATGCTGGCCCCAATGCTCGCCCGGGCTGTCGCCGCGCAGACGCCATCAAAGCCGTGGCGGCACGGCATCGTCGAGGCGAAGAACGACGCGGGCTTCGTGATGATGCCGCAGCAATTCGCGGCCAAGCAGGGATTGGCGATCGACTACGTGCAACTGAAGGGTGACGCCCTGGTGCTGAAGGCGTTCCTGGCCGGCGAGCTGGACAGCTACGAGGCCAGCCCCGGCGGCGCCATGATCGCGGCCTCCCGCGGGGCCGACGTGAAAGTCATCGGCTGCTACTTCCCCGGCCTGATGTACGGCCTGTTCACTCAGCAGGACGTGACCTCGCTCGACGACATGAAGGGCCGCGCGTTCGGCATCTCCAGCCCCGGCTCGCTGCCTGACCTGATGGTTCGCGCCATGCTGGACGAGGCGCACATCCCCGCCAGTTCCGTGCGCTTCGCCGTGATGGGCAGCGATGCCGACCGCTTCCGCGCGCTGAGCGCCGGCGTGGTTGCCGCCGCTGGCATCTCGACCGAGTTCGTGCCGCTGGCGGCGGGCGCCAACCTCAAGATGCTCACCAGCGGCAAGGCGGCGCTGCCAAACTACGTACGCTTCTGCACGTTCGTCAGCGGCAAGACCCTGCGCGACCGGCACGACGACGTGGCGGCGTTGCTGGCGGCGCAGATGCAGGGCGAACGTTACGCGTTGGCGCACCGCGACGAAACGGTCGCGCTGACCGACCGCGTCATCCACTTGAAGCCCGACGACCCCCGTCCCGGCTTCGTGTTTGACCAAGTGGCGGCCGGCGGCCTGGTCGACCCGGCGGTGCCGCTGCCGCGCGAGAAGCTGCAATGGATGGAGGAGCTGCTGGTCCGCACCGGCAACCTGGCCAAGCCGTTCGACGTGTCGCTCATGCTCGACGACAGCGCCCGCGCCGACGCCGTGGCACGGGCGAACGCGCCGTAATGGCCGAGCTGTCGCTGATAAACGTCGGCAAGACGTTCCCCCTGCGCACCGCCGGGCGGGTGGAGACGGTGCGGGCGCTGGACCATGTGAGCTTCACCGTGCGCGACCACGAGATCGTAGCGCTGTGCGGCCCCAGCGGCTGCGGCAAGACCACGGCGCTGCGCATCGCCATGGGGCTGGAGCGGCCGAGCGAGGGCAGCGTGACCGTCGACGCCCTGACGGTCGACGGCTGCGGCCACGACCGCGGCATCGTGTTCCAGCACGCCGAGCTGCTGCCCTGGCTGACGGCGCTGCAGAACGTGATGTTCGGGTTGGAGATGAAGGGCGTGG
>CAXSFF010000793.1:0-2650 GCA_964236035.1 uncultured Acetobacteraceae bacterium | reverse complement strand
GTCGCGCCGGATCGCCGCGTACAGCGTCTCCTGCGCGCGCGAGGCCACCCGCATCGAGCTGACCGGCCAGATGACGATCTTGTAGCCCATCGCCTCGAACTCGGACGCCGTGAAGAACGGGGTCTGGCCGAACTCCGTCATGTTGGCCAGCAGCGGCACGTCACGCCCCGTTTCGGCGCGCAGGCGGCGGGCGAATTCGCGGAACATGTCGGCGGAGTGCAGCGCCTCGGGGAAGATCAGGTCGGCGCCGGCCTCGACATACAGGCGGGCGCGGGCGATGGCGCCGTCCATGCCCTCGCTGGCGGCGGCGTCGGTGCGCGCCATCACCAGCAGGTGGCGCCGCGCGCGCACGCTGGCGGCGACCTTCACCGCCATGTCGTGCGCGGGGGCGAGCTTCTTGTCGTTGAGGTGGCCGCATTTCTTCGGCAACAGTTGGTCCTCGATCTGCACGGCGGCGGCGCCGGCATCCTCGAACGCGCGCACCATGTGCATGCAATTCAGCGCCTCGCCATAGCCGGTGTCGCCGTCCACCAGTACGGGCAGCCCGGCGGCGCGGGTGAGCTGACGGATGAAGAAGCATACGTCCTCGACCGTGATCACGCCGAGGTCTGGCAACCCCATCGACGCCGTCATCGCGGCGCCCGACAGATAGAGCGATTCGAACCCGGCGGCCTTCGCCTGCAACGCGGCCATGCCGTTGTGCGCGCCGGGCATCTGCAGGATGCCGGGCCGCGCGAGCAGGCCGCGCAGCCGCTCGCCGGCGGTGCCTTGGGGAAGGTCGGCGGCGACGAGGTAGGTCATGGTGCGCTCCGGTCTGGTCTTGCGGTTTGATAGAACCGACACGGGTGCGGGGGCAATGCGGTGTTTTTCCGGTGCGATTGATGAGCGGATTGCATCTCGTGCTACAGTGCTACAGTGGTGCTTGTAGGGATGATGATCGTGGGTAGGCCATTTCCTGACTTAGACGTCGACGCGCTACCACCGATGCCGGATGCAGCAGAGCTGTGCGCCATGATGGACCAGAGCGCCAGCGACGTTGCAGCGGGGCTGACTGTTCCCTTGGCCGACGTGCTAGCCGAACTGGACGAGCTTGCAGATCGCATACAGGCTCGCCTCCACGCCCGCAGCGAGTGATCCGACTCTCGCGGAAGGCGCGAACCCAAATTGCAAGCCTGGCGCGGTTTTACGACGGGCGTGACCGAGCCGAAGCGGTTATCAATCTGCGACGCTGCATCGCCAATGCGGCCACACGCATCGAAACACGGCGAGGCCCGTTCTTCACTGCGCCCCGCCCCTATCCCCAGCTTGCGCGTCCAGGATGGCGCTGGGTGAAGCAAGGCCCATACTGGATCGCCTATACCATCGACACGCAAGGGCCGGTCATCCAGGTGGTTTTCCACGATGCAGCTGACATGCCTGGACGTATCTGAGTCGGCATCCGCCACCGGCCTCGGTTGCGTGCACCACCCCCTGCCAGTAAACCCATCGTGCCAAACGGAGAAATGCACTGATGGACATGACCGGCGAGCGACGCATCGCTGCCTCGCGGCAGACGGTGTGGAACGGCCTCAACGACCCGGCGGTGCTGCAGGCCTCGATCCCCGGCTGCAAGTCGCTCGAGAAGCTGTCCGACACCGACCTGAAGGCGACGGCGGCGATCAAGATCGGCCCGATCGCGGCGCAGTTCACCGGCAAGGTGCAACTGCTCGACCTCGACCCGCCCAACAGCTACCGCATCGCCGGCGAGGGGCAGGGCGGCGTCGCCGGGTTCGCCAACGGCGGCGCCAAGGTCAACCTGGCCGAGGACGGCGAGGGCACGCTACTGACCTACGAGGTCAAGGCGCAGGTCGGCGGCAAGATCGCCCAGCTCGGCGCGCGGCTGATCGACGCCACCGCCAAGCAGATGGCCGACCAGTTCTTCGACCGCTTCAGCGCCCAGGTCAGCCAGCCGGCCACCGCCCCCGTGGCGGAGGCCGTCGCCGCGCCGATCGTGCGGCCGGTCGATGCCCCCGTCGGCACGCCGGTGACGACGGCGCCCGCGCCCACGGTCGCCGCGCCCAACGTGCCGCGCCCGATGCCGCCGCCGCAGGCGCCCGCCGCCATCAGCATGTTGTCGCTGATCCCCAAGGAGCCGTACGGCATCCCGCTGCTGGTCTGGGTCGGCGGCGCCGTGTTCCTGGTGATCTTCTTCATGTTGTTCTCGGGTTACGTTATCTGATCCCCGCTTCGGTCGACGCCACGGCGGCGCTGCTGGCGGCGCAGGGCTACGTCGCCGACCGCGCGCTGGCGACCACGGTGCACCTGGCGCTGGCGATGCGCCGCCCGCTGCTGCTGGAGGGCGAGCCCGGCACCGGCAAGACCGAGATCGCCAAGGTGCTCGCCGCCGGGTTGCAGCGCCGCCTGGTGCGGCTGCAATGCTATGACGGCATGGACCTGTCCGCCGCCGCCTATGAATGGGACCGCGCGCGGCAGTTGCTGGCCATCCGGCTGGCGGAGGCGACCGGCGGCACCGCCAGCGTGGCGCAGGACATCTATGCCCGCGCCTTCTTGCAAGCGCGCCCGCTGCTGTCGGCGATCGACCCCAATCTGCCGCCTGCCGTGCTGCTGATCGACGAGCTGGACCGCGCCGACGAGCCGTTCGAGGCGTTCC
>CAXSFF010000792.1:0-2651 GCA_964236035.1 uncultured Acetobacteraceae bacterium | reverse complement strand
CGCCCAGGCCCTCGACCGCCGTGAGGGCGAGGGCGGTGGTGACGCCGGTGCCGATCTCGTGCGCCGAGGTCTGCACCAGCACCGCGCCGCCGGGGGCCAGGCGCACGCGCACGGTCGCGGCGCCCATGCTGGTCGGGTAGGCGGAGGTGGCGCAGCCCCAGCCGATCAGCCAGTCGCCGTCCCGGGTGCTGCCGGGCTGCGGGTTGCGCCTGGACCAGCCGAACTCCTTGGCCGCAGCGTCGAAGCACGCCGCCATCCCCCGCGACGTGTAGGGCAGGCCGTGGATCGGCTCCTGCATGGTGTCGTTGACCCGGCGCAGCTCCACCGGGTCCATCTTGAGCGCCACCGCCAGCTCGTCCATCGCGGACTCCAGCGCGAACATATAGGGTATCTCGGGCGGCGAGCGCATGAAGCCCGGCGTGTTGCGGTCCGCGTGGACCATCGACACCTCGGAGTCCACGTTCGGGCAGGCATACAGCCGCGTCGTCGCGTCGGTGCCGGCGACCTTGTAGTTGTCCGGGCGGGACGTGACCTCCCATCCCTCGTGGATCAGCGCTTGCAGGTTGCCGTCCGGCGAGGCGCCCAGGCGGATGCGGTGCCGGGTCTCGGCGCGGTAGGTGGCGATGGTGTAGCCCTGGTCGCGCGTGGCCTCCAGCCGCACGGGCTGGCCGATCCGCTGCGCCGCCAGCGCCACCAGCGCCGTGCGCTGCGTCAGCGACCCGCGCGAGCCGAAGCCGCCGCCGACGAAGGGCGAGATGATCCGCACGTCGGCCGGGTCCAGGCCCAACTGCTGGGCGAGGCCGAACTTGAAGCCCTGCATGTTCTGGGACGACTCCCAGACCGTCAGCCGCTTGCCGTCCCACGCCGCGGTGGTGACGAAC
This sequence comes from uncultured Acetobacteraceae bacterium, assembly GCA_964236035.1. GTDB lineage: Bacteria > Pseudomonadota > Alphaproteobacteria > Acetobacterales > Acetobacteraceae > CAXSFF01. The sequence continues at coordinate 1,770 of CAXSFF010000792.1, read as the reverse complement.
AGCTCCAGGGTGTTGTGGTGCTGCACCGGGGTTTCGTAGCGGGCATCGACCTTGACCGCCGCCGCCGCCAGGGCCGCCGCGGCGTCGCCGACCTTGGGCTTCTCCTCGCCGCCGGCGTCGCCCTCGCGGGAGGACGATTGCGCCTCCTCGGCCGTCTGCACCGTCACGCCGGGACTGTCGAAGCCCGCGGACGGCGTTTCCTCGGCGTAGGCGACGCGCAGGCGGTGCGCGCCCTCCCGCGCGGCCTCGAAGGTGTCGGCGACCACCAGGGCGACGATCTGCCCGTCATGCTGCACCCGGTCGGAGGCGAGCGGGGCGATGCTGGTGCCCATGTAGCCCTGCTGCTCGAACACCTTGCCCGGCTTCACCCGGTCGCCGACGTTGCGGTAGGTCAGGATGTCCAGCACGCCGGGCACGCGGCGGGTTTCGGCCTCGTCGATCCCGGTGATCCGGCCGCGGGCGATGGGGCTGGTCACGAGGTAGGCATGGGCCTGCGCTGGGAAGTCGGAGCCGTAGCGGGCCGATCCCGTCACCTTCTGCCGGCCCTCGACGCGGGAGGTCGGCAGGCCGAAATTGGGCCTGGCGGCGCTGGGCGGTGCGCCCTGCGGCATGATCTCGATTGTGCCAGGGGAGGTTGAGGTGTCGGCCATGGTCATACCTCCGTCAGGCTGGCAGCAGGCTGGCCTGCATCAGCGCGCGCACCAGGGTGCGCTGGCCAAGCTCGACCTTGTAGGCGTTGTCGCGGCGGGGCTGGGCGCCCTGGAAGGCGGTGCGTGCGGCGGCGGCGGCGGTCAGCTCGTCCAGCCGCTTGCCGCGCAGGAAGCTCTCGGCGGAGTGGGCGCGCAACGGCTTGTAGGACACCGCGCCCAGGCCGATCCGCGCCTCGTTCACCACGCCGCCGCGCAGGTCCAGCGCGACGGCCGCGGTCGCCAGGCCATAGGCGTAGGACTCGCGGTCGCGCACCTTCACGTACACCGACCGGCGGGTCCAAGGACCCGCTGGCACGGTGACGGCGGTAATCAGCTCGCCCGGCAGCAGCACCGTTTCGCGGCTCGGCTCCTCGGGGCCAGTGTGCAATTGCTCGAACGGGATGGTGCGGCTGCCGCCCTCCCGCACCGTCTGCACCTCCGCGCCCAGCGCCACCAGCGCCTGGCCGAAGTCCCCGCCGTAGTCGGCGATGCAGTGCTCGCTGACGCCCAGCACGGCGTGCTTGCGGTTCACGCCGTCCAGCGCGGCGCAGCCGGTGCCGGGGGCGCGCTTGTTGCAGGCGGCCCAGCTCGGGTCGCGGAAGTACTGGCAGCGGGTGCGTTGCAGCATGTTGCCGGCCAGCGTCGCCATCGTCCGCAACTGCGCGCTGGCGGCCATGGACATGGTTTGGGCGATCACGGGGTAGTCGCGCTGCACGGCGGGGTGCGCGGCCAGGTCGCTCATCCGCACCAGCGCGCCCAGGCGCAGGCCGCTGGGCGTGACCTCGATCCCCGCGTGCTCGGCGGACAGGCCGTTGACATCGACCAGGGTGGCCGGCTGCATGGTGTCCAGCTTCATCAGGTCGAGCATCTGCGTGCCGCCGGCGATGAACTGAGCGGGCGCCGCGGTCGGCGGCAGCTTGCCGGCCGGGCCGGGGGCGGCAAGATGCAGGGCGGAACGCGCGTCGTCGGCGCGTTCATAAACGAAGGGGCGCATGGTTCAGGCCTCCATCTGCGGCTTGGCCTGCCCGATGGCGGCGACGATGTGCGGGTAGGCGGCGCAGCGGCACAGGTTGCCGCTCAT
>CAXSFF010000791.1:0-2656 GCA_964236035.1 uncultured Acetobacteraceae bacterium | reverse complement strand
TCTACGGGCTCCTGGTCTCCGGCGGCGCGTTCGCCGTCGTCGTGGTGGCCGGGCTTTACGTCGAGAGTCGATGGCTCGGCCTTCCCCACCGCAGGTAGCCGGGTGCCGTGCCCGCCCCTTTCCACCAGGCGGCAGACACCTCGGGAGCAGGCAGTATGACTGACCGCATCATCCTGCGCACCGGCGAGGCGCTGTGCGCGGACGGGCCGCCCGGCACGGAGGCGGAGCCAGAGGTCGTGATCGGCGCGCTCGACGGCCCGGTCGGCACCGCGATTGCGACGCTGCTCGGCGACCAGTCCGCCGGGCACTCCAAGGTGTTCGCCATCCTGAACTGCGACGTGCAGGTGCGCCCGGTCACGCTGTGCGTGTCCAAGGTCACGGTGAAAAGCTCGCGCTACACCAGCATCCTGATGGGCACGGTGCAGGCGGCCGTCGCCAACGGGGTGCTCGACGCGGTGCGCGCCGGACATATCCCGAAGGAGCAGGCCAACGAGCTGGGCATCATCTGCTCGATCTGGCTGGACCCGTCGGTGGCGGAGACCGGGACGCTCGACCACAGGGCGCTGTTCGAGAGCCACCGCAAGGCGACCACTGCCGCGATCGGCAAGGCGATGCGCAACGAGCCGTCGATCGACTGGCTGCTGGAGAACCAGGACCGCATCATCCACGAGTTCCACCAGATGGGGCTCGACGGACAGATTTGACACCGACGGCCCTTCGAGGTGCCCGGGCAAGCAGACGTCGAGGCTCTGCCAAAGGCGAGCCCTTGTAATCCTTTACTCAAATAAAGCCGGTCCAGGGGCGGCTCGCCCCTGGCGGGTCTGGGCAGAGCCCAGCCTTGCTTCCTGACAGGTCGATGTCAGGCATCATACGCTTGGCTTCGTCAGGCGGCGTACTCCGGCCTGAGAGCCGGCCGCGCAGGCGGGGTCGGCCCCGCTCCCATCTGTGGCGGTCTGCTGCCGTTTTACTTTGACTCGCTTGGGCCGCGGGAGTCAGTGTTGCGCAATCAAAACGTGGCGGAGACCCCGGATGCCGACGAGCTTCACCGTGAGTTCGGAGGCCGAGCTGAACGCGGCGCTGGCGCAGATCGACCTGACCGGCGCGTCCTCCGCGCCGTCGACCGCCTACACCATCAGCCTGAGCAGCAGCATCACCCTGGCCACCGACCTGTATGCGATCAACCTCGCGCAGGGCGACACGCTGGCGATCCAGGGCAACGGGCACACGCTGGACGGCGGCGGCGCGCATCGCGGGTTCTTCGCCTATGCGGGTGGCGTCTCGATCAGCAACCTTGCGATCAACAACGCGCAGGCCCTCGGCGGCGCCGGGAATGGCGGCGGTGGTGCGGGCGCGGGCCTGGGCGGCGGGCTGTTCGTGGCGGCGGGCGCGTCGGTGTCGCTCGACAGCGTCAGCTTCTCGGGCGACACAGCGGTCGGGGGAGCAGTCACAAACGGGCTTCCCTATGTCGGCGCCGGCGGTGGACTGGGCGGCAATGCCGGCCAGTATGGCGGCGGCGGCATCGGGCTGCTGGCTACGGGCGACACCGGCGGACCCGGCATCGTGCTGGGAGCCGCTCCGGGCGGTACCAATGGAAGCGTGATTCCGGGTGGCTCCGGCGGCGGCGGCGGCGGCGGCAGACCTTACGACGCTACTGGCGGTGGCGGCGGCGTGGGGGGCGGCAATGGCAACCCCAACCAGAGCTTCTCCGGCGCGTCCGGTGGCTTTGGCGGCGGCGGGGCCGAATACGGCAATGGCGGCTTCGGCGGCGGCGGCGGCGATGGTGCCTCGGGCGGGTTCGGCGGCGGCGGTGGTAACGGCGGCGCACCCGGCTTCGGCGGCGGCGTCGCCTACTACAGCGGCCGGACCGGGTTCGACGCCGGCGGCAACGGGCTGGGCGCCGGCGGTGCGATCTTCGTTCAGCAGGGCGGTGGCCTGGGCCTGTCCTCGGGCACGATCGGCGGCAATGCAGCGGAGGGCGGCTACAACCAGATCGGCGTGCCGGGGCAGGGGCTGGGGGCGGGGATCTTCCTGCAGGGCAACCAGCAGCTTGCGTTGTCCCCCTCCGCCGGCCAGACGCTCGCGATCGGCGACACGATCGCGGACCAGACCGGCAGCACCGGCCAGACCGGTCTGTCCGCTTCCGGCGACCCGCTGGCGGGCTCCGGCAGCCTGCTGATTGACGGGCCCGGCACGGTCGTCCTGTCGGCGCTGAGCCTCGGCACTGGCCAGCCACGCCTGGGCGAGACCTACTCCGGCGGCACGACACTGGCAGGCGGCACGCTGGAGCTTACGCTGAGCGGGCCGCTGGGCAGCGCCGGCAACATCGTGTTCGCGGGCCCGGCGATGCTGGTGCTCGACCAGACGGAGGAGCCCGGCAGGATCTTCCCGAGCCGGTTCAACCAGATCGACGGCTTCGCGCCGGGTGACACGATCGACCTGCGCAACCTCAGCTACGCGGACGGCTACACCGCGACGATCAACCCGACCGCGACCGACAACGTCTACATTTCGAGCCAGACCGCGCCCTACGAGTCGCTGCTGATCCCGGACGCGCATGACCTGGTGCTGAGCAGGGCGGCCGATGGCAGCGTGCTGCTGGGCGAGGCGCCCTGCTACGCGCAAGGCACGCGGATCGACACGCCGGGCGGCGAGGTCG
>CAXSFF010000790.1:0-2657 GCA_964236035.1 uncultured Acetobacteraceae bacterium | reverse complement strand
GGGGGGGCGGCCGCGGCCGCCGGCTGGGGCCAGGGGCCAATCGAGGATGCCTACGGGACGCGCGAGCAGGCGGGCAGCCTGCTTGCCGAGGGCGACGCCCCGTCCGGCCAGGCGGCGGCCTTCCTCGGCGCGCTGCTGCCGGGACCCGGCACCGTGTTCACCGCCGCCTCGGTGATGGAGAACCCGCTTTGGGCCTGGGCGGTCGGCGAGGTGCTCGGCGGGCAGGGCGGCGGCAGCGCCGTGCCGGCCTGGGAGCGCCTCGGCGTGTCGCCGGCGGCGCTCGCCGCGATGCTGCGCGACACGCCCTGGCTGGTTGTCGGGGCGCAGGTCGGCCACCCGGTCGGGCAGGCCGACGTCATGGCGCTGCAGACCCTCGCCGGCCCGCTGCCGGACCTGCTGCGGCTGGGCGTGGACCCGCGCACCGCGCTGACCGTGCAGCTCGGCTGGGAGGCGGCGCTGCTGGGCGGGCCGGACCCGGTGACCGGGGACACCCTGCCGCCGCTCTGGCGGAGCTGGGGCCTGGAGGCGCCGGAAAGCCTCGCAGCACTCGCGGAGATGGCCGGCGCGGGCGGCAGCGTCGCCGTGCCCGCCCACCCGGCCGAGCGGCCGAGCGCGGTCGCGGCGCTGCTGCTCGGCCTGCTGCCGGTGGCGCAGGCGGTGCCGGAGTCGGTGCGGGCCGCGGTGCGGCTGTCGCCGGTCGCGGCGCTGCTTGGGCCGGCAGGGCTGGGCGGGCTGCGGCTGGTCGAGGGCGGCGCCGGGTCCGCCGGCATCGGGGCCGCTGGCCTCGGGAGCGCCGGCATCGCTGCCGCCGGCATCGGGGCCGTGATCGCCGTGCGCGGCCGTGGCGGCGAGCCGGTGCTGCTGACCCGCCAGGGCGAGGGCGGGCTGCACACGCCGGCCGGCGCGGGACCGCCGCTGGTCCTGGGCGGGTTGGCGGTCCCTGGCGCCTCGCTGACGCTCGCCGCCGGGCTGGCGGGTCCGAGCCCCTGCGTGCTCGCCTCCTGGCATCCCGGCCGCGACGTCGCCGCCCTCGCCGCGCTGCTGGCGGCGGCGCTGCCGATGGCGCCTGCCCCCGTGCTGGCCGCCGAGTGGACGGTGCCGCTCGACGGCTCCGCCGCATGGGGCTGGATCGTGGCGGAAGGTGGCGCCGTTCGTGCCGGGCCTGCCGCCGCAGGGTCCGACGAGGTGTTCGCCGGCCCGCCCCCGCCCGCGCGGGTGCGGCGGATGCTGCATCTCGGGGCCGACCGGCGGGCGCCGGGCCGCGGCGGCTTCGACGCGCATGTGAGCCACGGCGAGCGGCGGCCGGTCGCGATCGACCTGTCCCCGGCGCGGCCCGCGACGCAGTGCTGGCGGCTGGACGACACGCGCAGCCTGGTGGCGGTCGGCAGCGCGGGTCCGCAGGTGGCGTCGGTGCGCGCGGCCGGGCTGTACCGCAGCCTGCTGGACGGCGGGGCGACGCTCGACCTGCTGCAGCCCGGCGAGGGCATGGCCACCTGGGAAGGCTCGCCGCTCTGGCTGGCGCTGGCCGGGATCGCCAAGCCGTCCAGCCTCGGCGTGGCGCTGAACGAGGCGACGCCGGCGCGGGTGGAGGTGCTGCGTCTGCCCGACGGCACCTGGCACGTGGAGCATGCCGGCGGAGCCTATGCGGCTCCGCGCCGCCGGCTGCATGGGGCGGATGCCGCCGAGACCTCCGCTCTCCTGACGGATGTTCTCTACGGCGTACCGGAGGAGGTGGTCGGCGAGCCGGCACGACGCAGCTTTGCCGGTTTCGCGAGCGCGCGCGCACGCACCGTGGCGATCCGGGCCCCGTCGTCCGGAAGCCGCACGCCGGGCGGCGATCCCCTACAGGACGTCTGGCGTGCGCGGGAGGCCTGGGCCGCCGTTGCGCGCGACTGGGCCAGGATCGCGGCGGCGCTCGACGGGGTGACGGCCGCGCCGGTCTCGGGCGAAGGCATCGCGCAGGGGGAGCGGAGCCTGATCGACCGGACCGAGGGGGACGTATCGCCGGCCGGGACGTGGGCGGCCTGGAACGCACCGGACAGCCTGGACTCGCCTGCGTCGCTGTCCTCGATCCTGGCCGGACCGACGCCGGCGGACGCCCTCGCCGCGATCGTTGCCCTGTGCACGTCTACCGAGGCGGATGCGACCGGATGCCTGGACCATGTCGGCTCCGGTGCCGTCCGACCCGAGCGGCAGGGGCGCGACCAGGCGCTGGCGGACGCGGGGTCCGCGCTGTGGTGCCACGGCGAGGCTGTCCTGGCGCGTGTTTCAGGTGGTGCGATCGGGGAGGTCTCGCGTGCGGACGGGCTCGCGCTGGCAGTGCGGCTCGGGCGCTTGCAGGTGGCCGGAGGCGGGCCTTCACCGACAGCTCAACCCGGCCCTGACCCGACGCTCGTGACACGAGCCGCCACTTCGGCGGTCTAACGGCGGCGAGGGATGTTCGGTCAACCTGGCTCGGCCCTGAGCGCCTGGCAGAGCGCGGTCTTGCCCACCTTCAGCCGCGTTGCGATCTCGCGCACGGTAAGGCCCTTGCCGACCATCCCGCGCGCGCTTCAGCATGTCATCGGTGATGACGGGCTTGCGTCCGCTCTTGCGGCCACGCGCTGCGGCGGCGGCGAGGCCAGCGCGCGTGCGTTCCCCGATCAGGCCGCGTTCGA
>CAXSFF010000789.1:0-2669 GCA_964236035.1 uncultured Acetobacteraceae bacterium | reverse complement strand
TCGATGACCAAGCTGATGACCGCCTACATCGTCTACGGCATGCTCAGGCTCGGGCGGCTGACGCTGACGCAGGAGCTGCCGGTCAGCGAGAAGGCCTGGCGCATGCAGGGCTCCAAGATGTTCGTGCCGTACCCGGGCAGCGTGAAGGTCGAGGACCTGATCCGCGGCATGATCATCCAGTCGGGCAACGACGCCTGCATCGTGCTGGCGGAGGCGATCGCCGGGTCGGAGGAGCAGTTCGTCGAGCAGATGAACGCCAAGGCGGCCGAGCTGGGCCTGACCAACACGCATTTCGGCACCTCGACCGGCTGGCCGGACCCGACCCAGCACATGAGCGCGCGCGACATCGCCTTGCTCGCCGCGCACATCATCCGCGACTACCCGGAGTATTACCACTACGACCGGGAAACCACCTTCAAGTACAACGGCATCGAGCAGCAGAACCGCAACTCGCTGGTGCAGAAGGGCATCGCCGACGGGCTCAAGACCGGCCACACCGACGCGGGCGGCTTCGGCCTGGTGGCGAGCACGGAGCGCAACGGGCGGCGGGTGATCGTGGTGGTGAACGGCTGCACCTCCATGCACCAGCGCGCGGAGGAGGCCGAGCGGCTGCTGGAATGGAGCTACCGCGAGTTCGAGAACGTGACCCTGTTCACGGCGGCGGACACGGTCGAGCAGGTCAAGGTCTGGCTCGGCAGCCAGCCGACGGTGCCGCTGGTCGGCGGCAGCGACTTGGTGATCACCATGCCGCGGCAGTGGCGCAACACGGCCAAGGTGGAGGTGCAGTATGCCGCCCCGATCGCGGCGCCCGTCAGCCGCGGCGATCGGTTGGGCAAGCTGGTGGTGAGCGGCAAGGGCGTGCCGGCCATGCAGGTGCCGTTGCTGGCCGGCGCCGACGTGCCGCGCGCCAGCCTGCCGGGGCGCGCCGTCGCCGTGCTGGGCCATTACATGCTGGGAACCTGACGGCGCTGTTCATCACGCTGGAGGGCGGCGAGGGGGCGGGCAAGTCGACGCAGGCGGCGTTGCTGGCCGAGTGGCTGACCGGCCATGGCCATCAGGTGGTGCTGACGCGGGAGCCGGGTGGATCGCCGGGTGCGGAGCTGCTGCGGGAGCTGCTGCTGTCCGGCAGGCACGACTGGTCGCCGGAGGCGGAGACCCTGCTGCATTTCGCCGCCCGCGCCGAGCACGTCGCCCGTACCATCCAGCCGGCCTTGGCGAAGGGCAGGGTGGTCGTATGCGACCGCTTCTACGATTCCACGCTGGCGTATCAAGGATACGGCCAAGGCGCGGACCGCGCGCGGATCATGGCGCTGACGAAGTTGCTCGGGCTGGTCCCTGACGTGACGATCATGCTCGACATCGGCGAGGCTGCGGCGCAACGGCGCATGGCGGCGCGCGGCCTGGCGGCGGACCGCTACGACCGGCTGGGACCGGATTTCCATGCGCGGGTCGCCGCCGGGTTCCGCGCCATCGCGGCGGCCGACCCGGGGCGTTGCGTGACGGTCGACGCGGACCGGCCAGTCGATGCCGTGCAGGCCGCGATCCGCGACGCGATCCCGCTGTGACATCGGAACCGCGCGAGAACCCGCTGCTGATTGGCCATGCTGGCGCCGAACGGCAGTTGCTGGACGCGATGCAGGGCGGCCGCATGCATCATGCCTGGCTCATCACGGGGCCGACCGGCGTCGGCAAGGCCACATTGGCGTACCGGTTCGCCCGCCGGCTGCTGGCAGGGGGCGGGGACACGCTGGCGCTTGACCCGGCGCATCCCGTGTTCCGCCGGGTCGCGATCGGCAGCCACGCCGACCTGCTGACCATCGAGCGGGAATACGACGAGAAGAAGCACCGCATGCGTGGCGAGATCGTGGTGGACGACGCCCGCGCGATCTCCGCCTTCCTGCGCCTGACGCCGGCCGAGGGCGGCTGGCGCGTGGTGGTGCTGGACGGGGCCGAGCACCTGAACCGCAACGCCGCCAACGCCGTGCTGAAGATGCTGGAGGAGCCGCCGCCGCGCGCCGTGCTGCTGCTGACCTGTGCCGCGCCGGGCCGGTTGCTGCCGACCATCCGCAGCCGCTGCCGCCGCCTGGAGATGCAGCCTCTGGGCGCGCCCGACATGGCGGCGGTGCTGGCGGCCTACCTGCCCACCATGCCGACCGAGCAGCGGGCGCGACTGGTGGGGATCGCCGCCGGGTCGCCGGGGCGGGCGCTGGCGCTGGCGCAGGACCGTGGCCTCGCCTTGGCCGACATCGCCGACGAGGTGCTGACCGGCGTGCCCGGCATCGCGCCGCTGCGCGCGTTCGAGATCGCCGAGAAGCTGGGCGGCCGGGCGGAGGACAACTTCACCCCGTTCATGACGTTGCTGCGGGATGGCCTCAGCCATGCCGTGCGGGATGCGGCCCGCGGGGCGCCCGCGGCGATGCTGCGGTTGCGTCCGTTAGGCGAATGGGTCGATCTATGGCAATCGCTCGGCCAGATCCAGGACGAGACCGAGCGCCTGAACCTGGATCGCCGCCAGGCGCTGCTGTCCTCCATCGCGCTGTTGAATGGGTCATGACCGAACGCTTCTACATCACGACGCCGATCTACTACGTCAACGGCGCGCCCCACATCGGCCACGCCTACACCTCGATCGCGGCCGACGTGCTGGCGCGCTGGATGCGCATGGACGG
>CAXSFF010000788.1:0-2671 GCA_964236035.1 uncultured Acetobacteraceae bacterium | reverse complement strand
TGGCGCGTGAGAAGGGCGTGTCAGCCTATATCGGAGAGGGCCTGAACCGCTGGCCCGGCGTGCACCGGCTGGATGCCGGGCGCCTCTACCGGCTCGTGCTGGAGCAGAGCGCGACCGAGGCCGCCTATCATGGCGTCGCCGACGAGGGCGTGCCGTTCAAAGACATCGCCGCGGTGATCGGCCGGCGGCTCGGCGTTCCGGTCGAATCGCGCGGCCGTGAGCATTTCGGTTGGTTCGCCGACTTTGCCGGCCTGGACATGCCGGCGTCGGGCGCACACACGCAGTCGCTGCTTGGCTGGCAGCCGACGGGCCCGGATTTGATCACCGACATCGATCAGCCCGGATACTACGTGACATGACAGCGCGACACCTGACCGATCGGCATTGAGGCATCCTGGACCTGTCAGGAAAGATGCGGCGCAGCCGGCAAGCTGGCGATCATTCCGCAACAGGTTCCCGTGTGCCATTTGGATGCCGGCAGCCTGCTTGGCCGGATCACAAGGAGACCGCTCGTTTCCTGGCGAACCCTCCGTCTCAACCATTCCGCGCCAAGCCGCACGATCTCGCGTCCGTCTCAATGATCGTGCGTCCGTTCTCAGACAGCGTGCGCCAGGCAGTCCCGTCCGTCTCAGCTAACCTGCGTCGGAAAAGCCCCATGATTGCGCGTCAAGGCATTCATCATTGCGCGCCGCTACATCTACCGCGCCCGCCATACGGGTTCGTTCATGGGCATCCCTCCATCCGGTGCGGACATCGCCATGCGCTCGATCGACATCTGGCGCGTTCGCGACGGCGTCTTCGCCGAGCGTTGGGACGAGCTGAACACCCTTGAGGTGTTCCAGCAGATGGGTGCGATCGACATGCCTGGAGGACGGACGTGAGTTCCCCGGCGTTGATCCTGCCAGTCATGACGGCGCTCGCGTTCACCGGCGCGGGTGCCGCGAACGCGTTCGATCTCGGCGGCACGGCCAAGAGCTTCGACGAGTGGGGCTACCCGCGCGCGTGGCGGTTCGTCACCGCGATTCTGGAAGTCGCGGGCGCGGCCATGCTCATCGCGCCGCGGATGCGCGGAGCCGGCGTGGCTCTGTTGGGTCTGGTGATCGTCGGCGCACTCCTGACGCTGCTGCGGGCATGCTTCAGCTTCACGCACTATGCTGCGACCTGCACGGCCTCGGATGCGCCGTGACCCACGTTCCCGGCGCCGGGCCGCTCCGCATTTACCGCTGGTCAACTTTTTTCTTGCAAGATCGAGTGGACCGGAACGTCCGCAACGTTGTGGGCTGGCCTATGGAGCTGTGTGTCACATGCGACGTCTGTCCAACCTCGCGATCGCCCGCAAGCTGGCTTTGGCTTTCGCAACCCTGATCGTGCTCATCGCCGGTGTCGGCATCGCCACCTACGAGAAGCTCGGCTTCATCGAGCAAAGCAGCGGCTGGACCACGCACACCTACCAGGTGCTGGAGGCCGTGCAGGCCGCCATGGCCAGCATGGTGGACCAGGAGACAGGCGTGCGCGGCTACCTCGTCGCCGGCGACACCAAGTTCCTGGAGCCTTACCGCAGCGGCCAGCTCGGCTATGAGCGTGCCTTCGCCAAGGTCAAGCAACTCACCGGCGACAACACCGCCCAGCAGGCGCGCCTGGACGAGCTGAACCACTCCGCCCGGACCTGGCGCGACAACGTCGCCGAGCGCGAGATCGCGCTCATGGCCCAACCCGAGACGCGCGAGCAGGCGCGCGCCATAATGGCGGGCGGGGCCGGCAAAGCGTCCATGGACGCGATCCGCGCCAAAGTCGCCGAACTCGACAAGGCCGAACGCGACCTGCTCGTCACCCGCTCGGCAGCGGAAGCTGAGGCGTTTAGCACCTCGCGCCTGGTCACGTTGGCCGGCGGAGGCGTGGTCCTCACCCTGGCGCTCGCCATGGGCTGGCTGCTCACCCGCGCGATCGCCGCGCCCATCGTGGCCATGACCGGCGCGATGCGCCGGCTCGCGGACGGCGACATCGCGGTTGCAGTGCCCGCCACCGACCGCGGCGACGAGGTTGGCCGGATGGCCGCGGCCGTGCAGGTGTTCAAGGATGCAGCGCTGGACAAGATGCGGCTGGAAGGCGAGGCGGTCGAGCAGCAGCGTCTGGTCGAGGCGGAGCGGGCACGCGGCGAGACGGAGCGGGCCAAGGCGGCCGAAGCACAGGCCTTCGTGGTCACCGCCGTCGCGGCCGCCTTGGAGCGGCTGGCCAACGGCGACCTCACGCATCGCCTGGACCAGGCTTTCCTGGCCGAATACGAGACGCTGCGGGACAACTACAACGCGGCCATGGACCAGCTCCAGGCGGCGATGCGGGCGATCATCGGCAACGCGCACGGCATCCGCTCGGGCACCGACGAGATCAGCCAGGCGGCCGACGACCTGAGCAAGCGCACGGAGCAACAGGCGGCGTCGCTGGAAGAAACGGCGGCGGCACTGGACCAGATCACGGCCACCGTGCGCAAAACCGCCGAAGGCGCCAAGCAGGCGCGCGACGTGGTGGCACGGACCAAGTCGGACGCTGAACGCTCCGGCGAGGTGGTGCGCCAAGCCGTCGCGGCCATGGGCGGCATCGAGCAGTCCTCGCAGCAGATCGGCCAGATCATCGGCGTGATCGACGAGATCGCCTTCCAAACCAACCTGCTGGC
>CAXSFF010000787.1:0-2686 GCA_964236035.1 uncultured Acetobacteraceae bacterium | reverse complement strand
CGGCGGCCTGATTGGCTGGGGCGGGTTGCCCGCGGAGCAGGGTCACAAGGTTGTTCTGCAGGTCATCGAACCCGGTGCCGGTGCCCTTGTCGGTGTAGGCGACGGCGCAGCCGTGCTTGAGGCCCCACTCGCCGGCGGTGGCGATGGCGCCATAGACCCCGCGGGAGCCGGAGGAAGGCCCGGCAACGATGCAGGACTGCGCTGGATCGAAGCCTGCGGGAAGCTGCACCATGACGGTGACCATGCCGGCGCCCCTGCCACCTGCGGCGTAGGCGATGGTCTCGTCGCCGGGGATCAGGCCCTGCGAGTTGGTGACGGTGCCGTCGGCCGTGGCGGTTGGGCCATAGAAGGCGCCGTATCCACCGCCGGCGCTGATGTCCACAAGGGCGCGATAGTTGGTGTAGATGGCGAGGCGGCGAAGCTCCTCCGCGGTGGGCGGGGTGCTCAGCGCCGGCGGCGTGCTGGACTGCAAGCCGACAGCCCCGAGTCCGGCAGTGAGAAGGTCGTTGCTGATTCCGTCGTAGTGCGTCGTGATCGCGGTGCCAGGAACGACGGTGAGGCGGTCCGGGAAGACGTCGAATGTTTGGGCGACAGCGGCCGGCGGCAACAAAACGAGCGCCGCAAAGGGAATGAGGTTCAGTCGGACAAGCACGGCAGTTTCCTCTTGCATGGCGCCGTTTCGTTTTGGCGCACTGTTACTTCCATGATGCTGCAAGTTCGGGAAATGTCCACCGTCGTCTTTGTGACACTGCGACGGGCGTCAGGTAGAACGTCGAGGACGAAGTGGGCGCCGGGCCGGATGGGGTCGTGGGTGACGGGATAAGCGAGGCGGAACGGGCATTGCTCGGTGAGGCGCTCGGTACGTCACGGTGCGAACGGGGCCTTCGGCAAATGAACCATCTGCGACCGACTGCTCGAAAACAAAGTGGTTATCGCCATGGCGCGCCCTGACTTGGATGTGCAGGTCACGTAGCCAACATGACCCATCATCAAGGCCTATGCTCTCACCAACCCCTTGACCGCCATCGCGTCGCCGCTCCCCGGGAACACCTGCGCCAAAGCCATCGCTGGCAAGCCGAGGTGGTCGGCCAGCAAACCCTTCGCCACCGAGCGCAAATCCAGGGTCGGTTGCAGGTCGCGCTGCTCCAGCAGCCGGTCCGGCGCCAGGCCCGGCCAGTTCGCCAGCACCCTGCCGCCGCCTACGCGCCCGCCGGCGACGAAGGCCACCGTGCCCGTGCCGTGGTCCGTGCCGCCGGTGCCGTTGACATGGGCGGTGCGGCCGAACTCCGTCATCACCAGCATCGCCGTCTTTGCCCAGGCCGCGCCAAGGCTGGCCTTCAACGCCGCCAGCCCGGCGTCCAACTGGCCCAACGGCTGCGACAGGCGCTGCATCTGTGCCGCATGGGTGTCCCAGCCGCCAAGCTCCAGCGCCGCCACCCGCGGCCCGGTCGGGGCGGCGAGCAGGCGGCCGGCCATCTCCGCCAACGCCGGGAACGCGTACGCCTGCGCCGGCTTCGCCGCGGAGGCGAGCGTCGCCTGCGAGAAGCCGCGGTCGTGCAGGCCCTCGGCGATGGCGGGCCCCGTCACCGGGTCGGCATGGTTCATGGCGGCGATGCGGGCATAGAGATCGGCATCCGGCTGCGAGAAGCTCGGCGGCGCCCAGGCCGCGACCGTCGCGGGACCGCGCATCAGCAACGGCGTGGTCATGCCGACCGCCAGCGCCGCCTCCGGGTTGGCCGTCCTCGGCATGGCGAGCACGGCGCGGTTCAGCCAGCCGCTGGTCATGCGCTGGTCGGCGCCGCTCTCCAGGCAGTCCTGCGCCTCGAAATGGCTGCGGCTGCGGTAGTGCCCGGCGACGGCATGCACCGGCAGCAACTCACCCGCGGCATAGAGCGCCGCCATCTGCGGCATCGCGGGATGCAGGCCGTAGAACCCGCCCAGGTCGAACATGCCGCCCGGAGTGCCGACGGCGGCGGGGACCAGCTCGGCGCGCAACCCCGCCAGCGCCGGGTCGCCGTACGGCACCACGGCGGCCATCCCGTCCAGGGCGCCGCGCATGATGATCACCACTAGGCGCGCGTCGGTTGGGGCCGCCGCCAGTGCCAGCGAGGTGTTGCCCAGGGAAACGCCGGCGCCAAGGCCAAGCAAGGCGGCACGGCGCGTCAGGGAGGTGTGCATGGTCAGCGCCTTTGGAATTCGGGGGAGGAGAACAGCAAGGTCAGCCCGTCGCGGCGGGAGCCGGCGTGACGGATTTGCAGCAGCGTGTTGTCGCTGAGCAGCGGGCCCAGCGCGGCGTCCGCGACCTGCGTCGGGTCGAGTGCCGCGCCGCGTCCGGCGAACCCGTAGGCCCAGTCCACCCGGCGGATCATCGCCTCCGGCCCGGCCCAGTCCGTCGCCTGGTCCGGCCAGCCGATTGGGAACGGCGCGTTGAACAACGCCTGACCCAGCCCGTTCATCACCCCGGCGGCATCGACCGGCTTCGGCCTGGTCATGCCGTCCGGCGCGGGTGCGGGCGGCGGCAGGTCGGCGGCGCGCAGGGCTGCGATGACGAAATCCTGCGGGCCACGCAGCTTGGTCAGCGGCTGCCACGCCTCCGGCAGCGTGATCAGGGCGCGCGACGCCTGGCCAAGGTCGCCGCCCGTGTCATGCAGCACGGCGGCGATCCGGTTGACCGTGCCAGGCGGCG
>CAXSFF010000786.1:0-2693 GCA_964236035.1 uncultured Acetobacteraceae bacterium | reverse complement strand
GTCAGCGACGGCTTCGACCTCTCGGCGATCGGCTATGTCGGGCCGGAACTGGTGAAGCTGTGGCACGTCACGCGGCAAGATCTGGTGCCGATGTTTTCCGCCGGCATCTTCGGGCTGCTGTTCGGCGCGCCGCTGTTCGGCCTCGTGGGCGACCGGATCGGCCGCAAGCGGGCGATCATCATCGGCCTTGCCGTATTCGGCGGTCTGTCATTGGTGACGATGGCGGCCACTTCGCTCAACGAGCTCATCGTGCTGCGCTTCCTGACCGGCATCGGGCTCGGCGGCGTGATCCCGAACCTGGTCGCCCTGACGGCGGAGGTGGCGCCGAGGCGCCGCCGCGCCAGCTTCATCGTCATCGTCAACTTCGGCGTGCCAATCGGCATCTCGCTGCCCGGGCTGGTGGCCGCGACGCTGGTGCCGCAATACGGCTGGCCGGTGCTGATGCTGATCGGCGGGGTGCTGCCGCTTGCCATCGGCTGCCTGGTGCTGCTCCTGCTGCCGGAATCGATCAAGTTCCTGGCTCAGCGCGGCGGCCGCGACGCCGAGGTCGGGCGGCTAGCGCAGGCGATGCGGCCCGACCTCGCGCTGGTGCCCGGCACCCGGTTCCGCACCGCGCAGGAGCTGCCGCACGCCGGCGGCACGTCGCCGAAGCGGCTGTTCGCCGGCGGGCTGGCGATCATGACGCCGATGCTCTGGATCGCGCTGGCGGCGAACCAGATGGCCAACTTCTTCTCGCTGACCTGGTTGCCGACGTTGCTGCAATCCGCCGGGTCGACGACGGCGGAGGCTGGCGTGAGGGCGTCGCTGTTCTCGCTGGGCGGGCTGCTCGGCGGGTTGTGCCTGACCTTCCTGATGGACCGGGTGGGGGTGATCCCGATGGTCTTGCTGTTCGTCGTCGGCGCGCCGATGGTGGCCGGGATCGGCGTCCCAGGCTTGTCGCCGGAGCTGTCCGGCCTCATCATCGCCGGCGCCGGCTTCTGCGTGACGGGGATCAACTTCGGCATGGGCGCCACCCTGGGCATGATCTATCCGACGCCCGTGCGCGCGCTCGGCACCGGCTGGGCGCAGGCGGCCGGCCGCCTCGGGTCGCTGGCGGCACCGATCGTCGGCGGGCTGTTGCTCGGCCTGGATGTCTCCGTCCAGGAGTTGCTGTTCGCACCCGCCGGCGTGTTGGTGATCGGCGCCTTGGCCTTCGCCGTCTTCGCCGTGATGTGCGTCCGCCGCCTGGGCGGCTACCGGCTGGGCGAGCTGGCGCCCACGGAGCCGCAGCCGGCATTGGCGGCCATGCCCCTGCCCAGGCCGGCGCAGCGGATGGACCTTGCCACGGAAGACTGAAGCGCCGCCAACGGGAACGGATGACCCGGATGGGTCACAGCCTTGCGACACGGCATGTGTCTGCTGGCGACCGCGATTGCCGCGGCCGCGCTCAGAAGGCCGCACCCAGGAGGCCGCGCCAGGAAGGGAAGCGAAACGCCATCGCCCTCCGCATGAGTAGTTTCCGAACCTACCGGTGCATCGCGACAAGCGCCACATCGTTGCTGCAGGGTTGCCTGTTGCCGTCGCGACGGCCTGGTTTCCAACGAAGACCATGCTTGGACCGGCGGCCAGTCCTGCAAGCACCGACGTCGTCAACCAGGATCCCTGATCATGAGCATCCAATTTGTCGTCAATGCGAACGGGCATGACCAAGTCATCATGGACCGTCCGGAATACGAGGCTTTGGTCGCAAGCCGGCGCTACGCCAATGCGCGGGTTGCTGCTGCGGCATGCGAACAGATGCATTCCGTCCAGGCCGCTCGTCGGCAGGATCAAAGCTTTGGCGCCGAGATGTTCAGCCCGCATCCGGATATCAGCACCGTTCAAGACGCAAACGCCGTTCCGCCGCCAAACGCATAACCCTGGCCAGTGATCGGTCTAGCCCAACCCTCTTGCGGGCGTATGTGCCGCTACGCTGGCCCGCTCGTCCGGCTCGCTGACGAACGGACCACGCGTTCGGCGTGGCCCGCCATGCGGGCGATCGATGCATCGATGATCCGCTCGGCCACGGCCAGCTCCGCGTCGTCGCAAGGCGCGTAGACGAGCATGCAGGTGCTCGGCAGGCCGAGGGTCACGCCAGCCAGTCCGTGCCGTTCGGCCCAGCTGGCCCTGCGCCCGGAGGATCTCGCCGGCAAGACGGTCGGCGAACTGGCGCTCTCCGGCCATGATGCTGGGGTGATGCCCAAGGGAATGCTGTCGGACGACTATGGCGTGATGCCCAACCAGTGCCGCTGGATCGTGGGCGGCATAGACTTTCCCATGCAGCCGATCGACTTCGTGCCGCAGCCGCAGCCGCATCCCGCCGATGTCGAGGTGAGCTGGGCTGCCCCGGGTGACGACCTGGGCAGCAAGCTCGAGACCGGCGAGATCCATTTTTCCCATCATGCACACGGTGGTGGTCCGCAAGCAGTTGGCCGCCGACCATCCGGAGGTTGTCCGCGCGGTCTACCGGGGGTTCTGCGCCGCCAAGGACGCCGCCGTCGAGCAGCTTGTGCGAGGAATGACCCTGGTGGGCTGTTCCGGTTGTGCGGTCACCCGGTTGAGGTGGAGACCGCCCCGTTTGCGCACGATGCGGCGGCGGGCGGCCGCCTGTGGGGTGAACTGGAGCGGATCAGCGGCGTTGACTACCCGCTTCTCAACGCCGCGGCCGAGCTGGC
>CAXSFF010000785.1:0-2694 GCA_964236035.1 uncultured Acetobacteraceae bacterium | reverse complement strand
CCAAGACCCTGCTGTCCGCCTCGCTCGATGCGCGCGGCATCGGCTACGTCCACCTCGGCACCCCGAAGCCAGGCCGGATCGCCGCGCGCGCCGGGAACCGGCCCGAGCTGCACCGCATCTTCACCCAGCACATGGCCACCGAGCCCGCGCAACAGGACCTCGCGCGCCTGGCGACCCTTGCGGCCGGGCGACGCTGCTGCCTGTTCTGCTTCGAGCGTGACCACACTGCCTGCCACCGCACGATCGTGGCAGACCTGGTCGCGGAACGGACCGGCATCAGCGTGGCCCACATCTGATACGCACGGCCAAGCTGGCTGACACATTCAGGAGCTTGCCGACCTTCCACTCGACGTGCGTCAGTCAATGAGTCCCGGCGTATCAGACCGGTTCATGGCGGTGTCCGGGCAGCGGCCTGGCAAGGACGGAACACGGGAAGCTGGGCTGCCACCAGGGTATCGACGGCAGAAGCAATGGCGCGGGCTGGATCTGGGCAGGTAGATCGCCCTCACCATCGCGACTTGCGTAATTTGCGCGAAACCCGCATATTCATGCAAGGAGACCGCATCATGCCGACCACCGTTCCAGCGTCCGAGTTCACCCGCAACTTCGGTCGCTATCGGATGCGCGCGCAACGCGAGGTCATCGCCGTCTCGAGCCATGGCGAGATCACCGGCTACTTCGTCGGACCAGAGGAATACGAGGAGCTTCGGCGCCACCGCGACAGCCGGCGCAGCTTCGCCACGACCGAACTGCCCGCGGAGAAGGCCGCAGCCATCGGCGCTTCCCGGATGGATGCACGGCACGCGAACCTGGATGCGATGCTCGACCAGTAGTCCGACGTGGCGATCCCCGCCCCGGAGCCTGGCCTTGTCATCTCCTACAGCTATCTCTGGCACCGCGAGCACGAAGCGGGACAGGATGAGGGCCGCAAGCAGCGGCCAAGCGTCATCGTGATAGCCATCGATCGCGCGGCGGACGGAGCCACCCTCGTCACCGTGCTGCCGATCACTCACAGCCCTCCCGCCGATCCAGCCGTTGCGGTCGAGCTACCGGCGCCCGTCAAGCGGCATCTCGGCCTTGACGCCGAGCGGTCCTGGATCGTGGTCTCCGAAGGAAACGAGTTCGTCTGGCCAGGCTATGACCTGCGCAAGGTGCCGAACGCAGATCGTTACGATTACGGGTTTCTGCCGCCGCGCACCTTCGACAAGGTAGTGACCGCCTTCATGACGTGTTTCCAGGCGGGAAGAGGCCGAAGCATGTCACGAAGCTGAGGCGTGCCTCTCAGGTGAGACAGGAACATGGCTCAGTCGGTTCGCTGGTTGGCCATCCGGTCGACCTCCGCGCCATAACGCGACCACACCGCCTGCCACCGCACGATCGTGGCAGGCCTGCTCGCGGAACGGACCGGCATCAGCGCGGCCCACATCCGGGCGCCGCGACGTCAGGAACAGGAAGCAAGGCTGGGCTCTGCCCAGACCCGCCAGGGCGAGCCGCCCTGGACTGGCGCTACTTAGAAAGGACTCCAGGGGTTTGCCTCCGACGCATAGGGCAAAGCCTCGACCTTGCCTGCTTCAGGCCGCCGCCAGCTTGGCGAAGCTGTCGTATGACAGCTCCCCGGAGTGCGGCGTGTCGCCGAACACGAAGGTCGGGGTGGCGTCGATCTTGTACTTCTTCGTTCCCGCGTCCTGTTCCATCAGGATCGCGGTCTTGAGCGAGTCGTCCGCCAGCGTGGCGTCGAACGCCTGCCGCGACATGCCGGCCAGCGCCGCCATCTTCGCCAGCTCGTCGGTGCTGTTGGCGGTGCGCGAGAACGCCCAGCGGTCCTGGCTGGCGAGCAGCGCGCTCACGAACGGCACGTAGCGCTCCGCCGGCAGGCTGCGCGCGACCATGGCGGCGGACAGCGCGACCTGGTCGAGCGGGAAATCCTTGAACACGTAGCGGATCTTGCCCGGGTCGATCAGGGATTTCTGCACGTCGGGGAACACGGTGCGCGAGAAGGCGGCACAGTGCGTGCAGGTCAGCGAGAACCACTCCTGCACCACGACCTTCGCGTCGGCGGGACCGAGCGAACGGTCCGCCATGCGCGGATCGGCGGCAGGCGCTGCAAGCACGGCACGCGCCAGCAACGGCGCAGCGACTGAGGCGACAAGAAGGCGGCGGCGGGTGATCGGCATGGGATGTCGGCCTTGCGGGGGATGCTCGGCGGGAAGCAAGGCTGCTCGCGGGGACAAGGTCAAGCCGGAGGTGGCGGGGCGCACGCAGGAAGCCTGGGCCCTGCCCAGACCCGCCAGGGGGGAAGCCCCCCCTGGACCGGCTTTCTTTAAGGAAGGCGGTCCAGGGGGCCTCCCCCTGGCGGAGTTTGAGGCAGAGCCTCAACCTTCCTTGTCTTTCGTCACCGCCGCCCGGCAATCGCGCCCCCCAGCCGACCCAGCGCGTCGCGCAGCTCCCCCTCCACCATGTCGTCGATGGCGACCGGCGGCGCCCGCCCCGGCGGCGGCGCGGGCGGGGCCGGCGGTGCGCCGTCCTGCACGAACCGGAGCTGCTCCACGGCGGTGCGGCCGAGATGGGCGTTGATGCGCCCGATCAGCGCCGCCGACAGGTGCTGCAGCTCTAGCGCCGCCGGGCCGGAGCAGGCCAGCGTCAGCGTGGTGCCGACCAGCCGCTTCGGGATCGCCATGGCGGCCACCGCAGGCC
>CAXSFF010000784.1:0-2699 GCA_964236035.1 uncultured Acetobacteraceae bacterium | reverse complement strand
GGATGCCAAGGATCAGCCACTCGAGCACCCGGCTGAGCGCATAGAAAGTCCAGAGATCCCCCACGGGTTGTCCTTGTTACGGGCAAAAGCGGGCGCGGACGCAAAACGCCGGTAGCGCGCGTAGACGCCTGCGAAGTCGGACCAAGTGGCCATCGCAGGCGCCAGCACCTTGTCAAACATTTGCTCGGGCCTCGCGTGATAGGTCGAGACTGCTTCGAACAGGCGTCGTGCCTCCCGCGGCCCAGGTAGGGTCATCAGCTGCTCCCATACTCGACTCTTGGCATTCTCCAAGCCGCCCGCGGTTCGGCTTCCGCCCTAGCAGACAGCCGTGGCAGCTGAAATCCGCCAATCACCCGCGGGGTTCTGCCGCATGCGGTCGATAAGATCGGGCGGGGTGACGCTCCTGGATCAATCGAGTGGCTCTCCCAAAGGACGTCACCTGAAGCTGGTTCACACCCATCATTGCGAGCCGCCGCTTGGCGGCGTGGCAATCCAGGGCCGCGGGATGCAAACCTGCCGTGCGGCCCTGGATTGCCGCGTCGCAAGCGCTCCTCGCAATGACGGCCGAAAGATCAGTCTCCCATGCCGTTGCCATGAAACGTCATTTGCTTACCCGACCGCCAAGCGCTTCCACGGGCTGGGCACCGGCCGGCCAAGCGCCTGGGCTTCCTCAATCCAGGCATTAATGGCGTCGCCCACGTTGCGGGCGGCAAGCTCCCGGGTTTGCCCATCGGGCATGCACCCCGGCAGGTCTGGAACGGTGGCGAGATAGCCATCGCCGTCCTCAGGCGCCAATGCCTCGATCAAAACGACATAATCAGGATGGGGCAATCGCGCCTTCTACAGCATCGATGAACCTTGTCGGGTTGCGTATATAAACCGGCTTTACCGGACGTGAGTTCGGAATCGTCCGCCTCAAGCCGGCCGCTGCCGCGCCTTGCGGTCATACGCCGGCCGCGCCGCGTTGTCCGCCCGCTTGACGAACCGCTTGCGCGGCCCCGCGTGCTCCTGCCGCGGCAGCGGGCCGTCGGCGGGCTCGATGCGTGGCTCGCTCGCCGGCGCCTGCTGCACGGCGGCGGCGAAGGCGGCGGCGATGCCGCGGTCGATCTCGAACCGGGTCTCGCCGTCGCTGATGCGGATGGCGCCGATGTGCCGCTTGGTGACGTCGCCCAGGCGGCAGATCATTGGGATCAGCCATTTCGGGTCCGCCTTGTCGCGACGGCCGATCGCCATGCGGAACTGCACGTAGCCGCTCGACGGCTGGATCGGCTCGTAGCCGCTCGACGGCGGACTTGAAACACCCACGCGCGGTGCCGGCTCGAACGCCTCGCTCAGCTCCTCCGGCGGTGGCAGGCGGGCGGCGTACAGGCGCAGCAGCGCGGCCGCCACCCGCTCGGCGCCCAGCCCGGCCAGCAACGCGCGCGCCTGCTCCAGCGCCTCGCCCTCCGGCTCGACGAAGATCGGGTCGTCCAGCAGGCGCTGCTGGTCGCGGGCGCGTATCTCGGCCGCGGTCGGCGGCAGCCCCCAGCTGGCGGTGACGCGGGCGGCGTTCAGGATCTGCTCCGCCCGGCGCCGCTTCGGGTTCGGCACGATCAGCACGGAAACCCCCTTGCGCCCTGCCCGCCCCGTGCGTCCGGAACGGTGCAGCAGCGTCTCCGGGTTGGTCGGCAGGTCCCCGTGCACCACCAGCGCCAGCTCCGGCAGGTCGAGCCCGCGCGCCGCCACGTCCGTGCACACGCACACCCGCGAGCGCCCGGCGCGCAGGCTGTCGAGCGCCGTGGTGCGGTCGTGCTGGCTCAGCTCGCCGCTCAGCGCCACGGCCGCGAAGCCGCGCTCCACCAGGCGCAGGTGCAATCGCCGGGTCGCGTCGCGGGTGGCGCAGAACACCAGGGCGGAGGGCGGCTCGAAATACCGCAGCACGTTGACCACGGCGCGCTCGATGTCGTGCGGGGCCACCCGCATGGCGCGGTACTCGATGTCGGCATGCGCCTGGCTGCGGTCGATGGTGTCGATGCGCAGGGCGTCGCGCTGGTACTGCCGCGCCAGGGTGGCGATGTCGTGCGGGATGGTGGCGGAGAACAGCATGGTGCGGCGACCCGGCGGCGTGGCGTCGAGGATGAACGTCAGCTCCTCCTTGAAGCCCAGGTCGAGCATCTCGTCGGCCTCGTCCAGCACCACCACCTTCAGCTGCGAGGCATCGAGCTGCCCGCGCCGCAGGTGGTCGGACAGGCGGCCCGGCGTGCCCACCACGATGTGGCAGCCGGCGGCCAGCGCGCGCTGCTCCCGCCGCGCGTCCATGCCGCCGACGCAGCTGACGATGCGGGCGTCGGCGTACAGCCAGCTCAGTTCGGCGTGCACCTGGACGGCGAGTTCGCGGGTGGGCGCTATGATCAGCGCCAGCGGCGCCGCGGGCGGCGGCAGGCGGTCGCCGTCGAGGATGCTCTCGGCGAACGCCAGGCCGTAGGCGACGGTCTTGCCCGACCCCGTCTGCGCGGAGACCAGCAGGTCGCGCCCGGAGGTGCGTTCCTCCAGCACGGCGGACTGCACGGCGGTGGGTTCGAGATAGTCGCGCGCGGCCAGCGCCCGGTCGAGCGCGGCATTGATCAATGGGAATGGCATCCGCGGGGCTTAGGCCAAGCGGCCATGCAACGCCAGCGGTTTACCTCACGAGTTGAGCATGGGGGCAATGGCCGCGTGCC
>CAXSFF010000783.1:0-2702 GCA_964236035.1 uncultured Acetobacteraceae bacterium | reverse complement strand
ACGCCAGCGTCATGAAGTCGGTGAACGCCTCCGACGCCAGCCATGCCGATACCGCTTGGTCGTGCTCAGGGTCGTGTGCATCTTGCCGCTGCGGCCAGGTCGTCATGAGCGTTGCCTTTCTGGGATCGATAATACCACTGCCATAATCGGGACTGCCAACTGACGTCTGGTTTCCTGTCAGACCTCGACCACCAAGTCGTCCTGGGAGGCCTTGTTGCTGAAACCAATTCCAGCCGGGTTGCAGAGCATGGCTCGCTGTCGCCCTAGCTGCTTTCTCAGTTCTGCCGGTAAAGCTGATCGAGCTGGTCGCCTGCTTCCTGGGGCGTGATGTCGCCTCGCGCCATCGCAGCCCTGATACGGGCAGACTGCGCGCCTTGCGGCGACCAGAACGGTTCGTCGGCCGTGGCAATGTGCGCGGGTCGGGTTTCGTTCCCGGGGAACTGGATACCCGCCAGCTCCGGGTTGCGGCGGAATAGGCCGGCGAGGATTGCATCCACCTTGGCGAGGGAGCCGCTCGGGAAGTCGCGCGTCGCCACAAGCGTGCCCCGGGCAGTTTCGACCGTCAGGGCCGGGACGGACGGCATCAACTCCAAAATCCGGGTCAGGCCAGCCACAAGGTCAGCATCAGCCGCTGCCAGGTCATGACCCACCAGCAACAGCTGCCAGGGACGGCGGAGTTCTAGCCCTCGAAGCACCTCCATGGCTGATGCGTCATAGCCGTCTTGCTCCGCGTCTGCCTTTTCCGTCATGCAGCGCTCCTTCTGATCTGCAGATACGACGTGGACAGCTGGCGTTGGTGCAGCATGATCCCGGTTGGGCCGCCCTCCAGGTTGCCGGGCAACTGCATGAACTTCTCGAAGGTGCACGTGGCGGCCGGTCTGACCGTGTGGCCCTGCATCACATGCCAGGCTTCCAGCGGCGTCAGCGGGAACGGCTTGTCCGCGGGCCACGATAGATCGTACTCTACCCAGCGCACCACCTCGGGATGCGGCTCACGGATGATCTCGCGATCCTCAGGATCTGACATCAGGCACACTCTCCTCGTGAAGCGGTGATGGCCTCCAGACGGCTCCCTGCCCTGTCACGGGCCGGGCTGAGTGGTCGCAGGCTGTGCGTACGGAAGGCGTGGCAGGCGGCTGGCCTCCAGGATGGGCAGGTTGCCCTCAGTTGGCACGTAGATCACCGCGTTCTTGTTCTGCTCCAGCCCGTTGATCCACAGGTAGCGCAGGTAGGCCTCGTTGCCCTTCAGGCTCTGGCCGATGATCTCGTTGGCCCGCGCGACACCCGTCGCCCGGGTGATCTCGGCGTCGGCCTCAAAGTGCGCGCTCTCGGCCTTGGCCCTTGCCTGCGCCACGGCGATCTGCCGGTTCTGGTCGGCCTGCGCCAGTTCGGCCTGGCCGGTCTTTTCAGCTCGCCAGACCTCGTAGACCGGGCAGCCCACCATGCCGGTGCCGACCGTGGCCAGCACCAGCACCACGAGGCCGATGATCGCGCTCGTGCTGACGGCGGGCACCTTGCTGCTCTCGCTCATGGCTGCCCACCCTGGGCAACACCTGCCTGCAAGCTACTCCTGCCCCCGAACAAGTCCATGACTGCGACCATCGACCATCTCCGCCCTGCTGTGCGCCATTATGCACGACGCAAGATAACACGCAAGCATGACAGGTCTAACAATTGAGCCGGCAGAGACGTATCATTTTCGTCTCGTATTTGAGGGAGGGCGTGCCGGATTTGTCGATGGCACAGCAGGAGGAGCTGTTTGCGCAGGCTGGGGTCAGCCTGGAGGGGGCCTACCGGGATAGCTTGAACCCGACCCAGCTCCGCCGTCGCGAGCCGGGCAGCCTCCGACAGCGCACCAAAATGCTTAGCCCGGGAACGTATCCCACGCCCGAGCTGGTGCCGGCGATGATCCATGTCGCCGCCCTGCGCTGCATAGGCTGGAGCGTGGCAGATGTTGCCCGTGCCTTGGCCGCCGCCAGTCGGCTCGGTGCTGGCGTCCACACGATCGACACGGGCGAGACGTTCACTGCCGGCGTGCTTCATGTGGGCTTGCTGGAGGTCCTTGCCGGTTTGGACGAGACCTGGCGGCGCGGTCAGACGGAGGAGGGCCGGTCGGCCGCGGCTGCGGTCATTGCTGCCAAAGCTGAGGAAGCCCGGCGAGCGAAGATAGAGGCCGCGCGTCCGCTATGGGCCAAGCCGTCCAGCGAGATCAGCAGCATTGAGATCACTCAGCGCGTGGGGATGAGCCTGCGGTCGCTGCACAAATGGCTGGGGCCACGACGCAAAGCTAGCTGGGTGCGTGCGCGGTAGAGCCACGCCGGGCTACTCTGGCGTCGCATGCCCTAGTTTACCCGTTCCTTGGAGCTCTTTCAAACAAAGACAAGGGCAATGGGGGGTTAAGCGAGGGACGCGCAGATCTGCTTATTTATCGGCGGCCGCGATGGATGAAGGATGATTCCCGCTTCCCCCATTTCTACCCGTGCATCCGGGTATGCGGCAACGGCAGCGGACAACGCATCTGTAAACCGTGGCTTGAAATGATAGAGTTCCCGGTATCCTTCACCGAACTGACCGAAAATGGCTGGCCAGGAAATTGGTGTCGCTTTGGTGAGCGTGTGCAATCGCCAAGCTAGCCACACATACAGGTCTAGGTGTTTGGTCCCGGAGAGTCGTGACGCTACCCTGACGCGAGACGCGGAGGA
>CAXSFF010000782.1:0-2705 GCA_964236035.1 uncultured Acetobacteraceae bacterium | reverse complement strand
ATAGTCGTCAATGGTGCCGAGACGATCGCGCCGCGCAGCCTGTAGCGACAGCGTTACACAAAAAAACCCTGTGCTCGGCCGCTGCCAGGCTTACCACGCGTCCTGCGAGCCGTGCGTCTTGGTGGGCATGCGTTCGGCCCGCGTCAACCATTGCAGCAGCTTCCCGGTCAGCGTCGCGATGGTCAGCGGCTTGGTGATCTGGTCATCCATGCCGCTTTGGAGGTTGGTCTCCCGGCTGCCTTCCATCGCATGCGCGGTCAACGCGACGATCGGCGTGCGCCGGTTCTGGAAGCCCTCGATCTGACGGATCAGGCGGGTCGCCTCATACCCATCCATTTCCGGCATCTGGCAGTCCATCAACACCAGGTCGAAGGTCTTCTCGCGATAGGTGCCAACGGCCTCCAGCCCATTGCGCGCCGAGGTGACGGAACAGCCCAAGGTTTCCAGCAGCGCCTGCGTGACCCGTAGATTCGCCGGGTTGTCCTCCACCAGCAGGATCGACACCGCGTCCCGCCCCGCCCGCGCCAGCGCCGCGCGGAAATCACGGCTGGCCGGAGACACGAACGGCCGCGTCGCTTCGGGTCTCGGCGCATCATCAGCCCCTGGCGCCCCGGCTGCCGGCACCGGCGGCGACAGAGGTTTTATCGCAACCACTGCCGGCGCTGCCCCTGCCAACGCTATCCCCGCCGGCGCTACCCCCGCCAGCGGCGTCTTGGCGTCCCGACGCGCCTGCTGTTGCAGCAGCACCGTGAACCAGAACGTCGAGCCGACGCCAAGGACACTTTCGACGCCGATGTCGCCATCCATCATGTGAACCAGTTGGCGCGCGATCGACAGGCCCAGCCCCGTCCCGCCATAACGCCGGGTCATCGAGTTGTCCGCCTGGGTAAAAGCGTCGAAGACCACGTCCTGCTTATCCTGCGCGATGCCGATGCCGGTGTCCGACACCTCGAACCGCAGCCGGACCGCGCTGCCAATTTCCTGCTCCATCGCGCCGCGCAGCGTCACGCTGCCTTGCGTGGTGAACTTCAGCGCGTTGCTGACCAGGTTCGTCAGCACCTGCAGCAGGCGATGCCGATCGCCAACCACCATCAGGTTCAGTGCGTCCGGCGTCGAAGTGGTCAACGCCAGCCCCTTGCCGCGAGCCTGGTCGGCGAACAGCACCCGCACGTCATGAATAAGCAAAGGCAGGTGGAACGGCGCGGTTTCCAGTTCCAGCCGGCCGATCTCGATCCGAGACAGGTCCAGGATGTCATCGATCAGCCGCAACAGCGCTTGGCTGGACTGCGTCGCGGTTTCCATGTAGCGCCGCTGCTCCTCTGACAGCTCGGTCAGTTGCAGCAGTTCGACCATGCCGACCACGCCATTCAGCGGCGTGCGGATTTCGTGGCTCATGTTCGCCAGGAACTGGCTCTTGGCCGCATTCGACGTCTCCGCCTGCCGCAGCGCCTGCCGGGTTTCGGCGGCCCTGCCGCGCAACCCTTCCAGCATGGTGTTGAACGCGGCGCCCAGTTGGCGGATCTCCCGAGGCACCAGGCCGCGGAACACAGGCGCCGACACCTCGTCGTTGCCGTTGAGCACCGCTTCGGCCGTCGCCGCCACGCTGCGCACCGGACGCGCCAGGTAAAGCGCCAGCAGCCATGACATAAGCGCCGCCCCGCCAAACGCCACCAAAGCGACCACCGTCGCCATCTCGTTCACCTGGTTCGCGCGGCGTCTCAATTCAGTGATCGGCTGCGGCACCATGACGCCCCAGCCGGTTTCCGGCACCACCGCGTAACCGGCGATCATGTCGTCGTGGAAGGCCGGCGAGTAGAACTGTCCGACGCCGCTTTCCCCCCGCATCATCGCCGCCACCACCGACACGCCGGAGATGTCGAGCGAGGCCGCGACCCAGTCCTTGAACGGGTGCGCGATGACCTGTCCCTTCGCGTCGGTCATCACCGCATGGCCGCGGTCGCCGAACGCGATGGCCTGTTGCAACGTCACCAAATAGGCCGTGCTGAGGGCGCCGACGCCGAACCGGCCATCGGCCATCAGCTTGACCAGGTAGAACACCGGCTTGCCCTCAAGGTCGTGATGCAGCGGACTCAACGCGATCTTGCCCCGCGCGCTTTCCGCCAGCGCCTTGATATCGGCGAACAACGCCGGCGACATCGCGCCGGGCGTATGGCTCGGCAGTCCCGGCAGGGTGGCTTCCACCTGCCCGGTCGGGCCCAGGATGCAGACATTGACGACGTTCAGCGACAGCAACAGCTCGGCCAATCCCGCCACCGGGGCCGCCAGCGCGCCACTTTGAAAGGTCAGCCCGAACACCGCTTCCACGTCATGTACGTAGCGCGACATGGTGGACGTCAGGTTGCGGGCGACCAGCAGATGCCGCTCCCGCACGGAATCGAGTTCGTTCTGTAGCGACGTGCTGCCTTCCCACATGGCAAGCACCGCGAGTGGCACGCCGGCGATGAGGGTGAATGCGATGAACAGCAGGTGGTGCAGCCGCAAGCTGAATCCGCCCTTGGCAGCGGGTCCAGCATAAGGATGCGCACGCGCCGACGGCGTCCCCCCGCCCACTCCAGCGGCGCCCGGAGCCGGGTCGCCGATCGCCGCGATGCGTATCGCGGGGGCCCCGTTCGTAGCGTCTTCCTTCGCGGCATTCGTCTTCGCCGCCGCATCCGTGCCGCCGACCGCGGGCATCATTGAACCTC
>CAXSFF010000781.1:0-2705 GCA_964236035.1 uncultured Acetobacteraceae bacterium | reverse complement strand
TGAGTCCCGTGCCCGCCTCGGCGTGATCGTCGAACCGGGCCTGCTCGAACACGGTGATGTCGATGCCGGGCTGATCGGCCAACCCTTCGGCGAGCAGGCTGCCGGCCACGCCCAGGCCGATGACGCCGATACGCACTAGCCCCGCGCCGGGCGAGCTGTCGCGCCTGTCACAGCATCACGCCCATCTATTTCGACACATGATGTCAGGCCAACCGATCAGCCGCTAGACCTTGCCGAAGGCCACGATGTAGTTGATGCCGAGATCGTGCGACAGCATCCAGGAGCGCCGCGCCAGGTCATAGCTCATCCCCGCGGTCGCCGTCATCGCCAGCCCGGCCGCGCGAGCCTCGCGCCCGAGTTCGCCCGGCGTGACGAAGCGGCGCCAGTCGTGGGTGCCGACCGGCAACAGGCGGACGACGTATTCCGCACCGAGCTTGGCCACCAGCAGCGACCGCAGCGTCCGGTTCAGCGTCGAGACGAACAGCGTCCCGCCGGGCGCCAGCAAACCCGCCAGGTCGCGCAGGAAGCCGGGCTGGTCCGGCACGTGCTCGATCACCTCCAGCGCCGTGACCGCGTCGAAACGCAAGCCCTCGCGCACCAGGTCGCCGGTGGTGGCGAGCCGGTAGTCGAGCGGCAGCGCCTGCCCCTCGGCATGGCGGCGGGCGGCTTCCAGGGTCTGCGCGGCGGCGTCGATCCCCAGCACGGCATGGCCGGCCCGGGCGAGCGCCTCGGCGGCGAGGCCGGCGCCGCAGCCGACATCGAGCACGCGGCAGTGTTGCTGCAAGCGGTCGGTGATCCACCGGACCCGCAACGGGTTCATCGCGTGCAGGGGCGCCATCGGCCCGCGCACGTCCCACCACTGGCCGGCGATCGCATCGAACTGGGCCACTTCCGCGGGCGATGCCCGGCCGCCCGACGGGAGGGGACGGGATTGGCTGCCCTGCGACTCCACCATGTTGCCGCTCCCCATCCTGGCCAGTATGTGACCCTGATGGACCGAGGCCGCAACCTGGCCCCTTGTGAAGCCCGGAGGCCGGCATGGCGCGCATCGTGATGAAGTTCGGCGGCACGTCGGTGGCCGACCTCGACCGCATCCGCAACGTGGCCCGCCGGGTGAAGCGCCAGGTCGACGCCGGCCACCAGGTCGCCGTGGTGGTGTCGGCGATGGCGGGCGCCACCAACCAGCTGGTCGCCTGGTGCCAGGCGCTGGCCCCGCTGCACGACGCGCGCGAGTACGACGCCGTGGTGGCGACCGGCGAGCAGGTCACCGCCGGGCTGCTGGCGATCGCCTTGCAGGAGATGGGCGTGGACGCGCGCTCCTGGGCCGGGTGGCAAATCCCGCTGCGCACTGACACGGCGCACGGCAAGGCGCGCATCGAGTCGATCGAGGGCGGCCTGCTGCTGGAGCGGATGGCGGCGGCGCAGGTGCCGATCGTCGCCGGGTTCCAGGGGCTCGGCGCCGACGGCCGCGTCACCACGCTGGGGCGCGGCGGCTCCGACACCTCGGCGGTGGCGCTGGCGGCGGCGCTGCGGGCAGACCGCTGCGACATCTACACGGACGTCGACGGCATCTACACGACCGACCCGCGAATCGTTGCCAAGGCTCGCAAGCTGCATAAGATCGCGTATGAGGAGATGCTGGAGCTGGCATCCGTCGGCGCGAAGGTCTTGCAGACCCGCAGCGTCGAGCTGGCGATGAAGGAAAACGTGCGCGTGCAGGTGCTGTCCAGCTTCGTGGACGCGCCGGAGGAGGGCACGGGCGGCTCCCTGGTGGTGGACGAGGACGAGATCGTGGAACAGGAAATCGTGTCGGGGATCGCCTACTCGCGGGACGAGGCCAAGATCACCGTGCGCCGGGTGCCCGACCGGCCCGGCGTCGCCGCCGCGATCTTCGGCCCGCTCACGGCGGCCAACGTCAACGTCGACATGATCGTGCAGAACGTCTCCGCCGACGGCACCACCGACATGACCTTCACCGTCGGGCGGGCGGACCTGCGGCTGGCGCAGGCGACTTTGGCCGCCGCCGCCGGGTCGATCGGCTCGGCGGAGGTGCTGACCGACGCCGACGTGGCCAAGATCAGCGTGGTGGGGGTGGGCATGCGCAGCCATGTCGGCGTCGCCAACACCATGTTCCGCACCCTCGCCGAGAAGGCGATCAACATCCAGGTGATCTCCACCAGCGAGATCAAGGTCTCCGTGCTGGTTGGCGCGGAGTACACCGAGCTGGCGGTGCGGGCGCTGCACACCGCCTACGGCCTCGATGCCGCCTGACATCTCGCCGCCGGACGCCCGCGCGCTGCGGGCGCAGGCCGAGCTGGACCGGCTGTGGCGCCGCGGCGCGCGCTTCCTTGGTGCCCGTGTGGCGATCATGGGCGGGGCGATGAGCTGGGTCAGCGAACGCAACCTGGTCTCCGCCATCTCCAACGCCGGCGGCTTCGGCGTGATCGCCGGCGGCTCGATGGACCCGGGCCAGCTTGCCGCCGAGATCGCCGCCACCCAGGCGCGGACCGCCCGCCCGTTCGGCGTCAACCTGATCACCATCCACCCGCAGCTCGACGACCTGGTGCGGGTGTGCCTCGCGGCGGGGGTCGGCCACGTCGTGCTGGCGGGCGGCATCCCGCCCAGGGCCGCGGTGCGGGCGGTGAAGGACGGCGCGCGGCTGATCTGCTTCGCCCCCACGCTGGTGCTAGCCCGGCGGCTGGTGC
>CAXSFF010000780.1:0-2711 GCA_964236035.1 uncultured Acetobacteraceae bacterium | reverse complement strand
GGTGTCCCAGGGATTGCGGGTGATGCCGTGCAGCGGGCAGTCGCCAGGCGTCTTCCAGCCGTATTCCGTCGTCGTGGTCTTGCCGACGATCACGGCGCCGGCGTTCTTCAGACCCAATACGGCAGGCGCATCATCGGCCACGGGGGCGGCGCTGGTCAGCCGGCTGCCGCGCCGGGTCGGGAAGCCGGCGAGGTCCAGCAGGTCCTTCACCGTGCAAGGCACCCCATCGAGCGGCCCGATCGGGCGGCCGGCCCGCCAGCGCGCCTCGCTTTGCCCGGCGGCCTCCAGCGCACGCGGGTTCAGCACGGCAAAGGCGTTGATGCGGGGATTATGACGGGCGATCCGCTGCATGACCGCCTGCAACGCCTCCACTGGGCTGAGCCGGCCGGAGGCGTAGAGCGACAGCAGCGTCTCGGCGGACATCATGGCCGGGTCGGTGTCGGCCATCGCCAGCTACTCCGCGCAGGCGTCGGGCGTGCCGCCGCTGCCGGAACCGGGCTTGGCGCCAGGGATGGGCCGGAAGCCATGCGCCTGGCAGGCAGACAGGCAGGCCCGCGAGGTGAGGAACTCCGCCGAGCTGGATTGCGGGTTGGGAAGCTCGCAATCCACCTGCACGCCGGTCCGCGGGTTGAGCATCACCAGTTGCGGGCGCGATGCGCAGCCCGACAGCATCGCCAGCAACAGCAACCCAGACCGCTTCATCGCGGACCGCTTCATCCCTGGGCCACCGCCGCCGACCAGGGCGACATCACGTCGCTGACGCCGACGCGCCAGCCGTCGTGCTGGGTGATGACGCTGGGACAGGCAAAGTTGATGGGAATTACAGCGTGCTCCACGGTTTCCACAGGACCGGTGCCCCGCAGTGCATCGAGTATGCCAGCATCCAGCCGGCGGTCGGCATTGACCACGCCAGGGTCCGAGACGTCGATGCGCGGATAATGCGCGGCGGTGACGGCGTCCATGCCGAAATCCTGGATGAACGCGAGCATCTGCACGACGGCGGCCAGGATGCGGCGCCCGCCGGAGGCGCCCGCGGCCAGCACCGGGCGCCCGTCCTGCTGCACGATCACCGGGCACATGTTGGTCAGCGGGCGCTTGCCCGGCGCTACCGAGTTGGCCTGGCCCGGCGTCGGGTCGAACCACATGACGCCGTTGTTCATTAGCACGCCGGACCCGGGCAGCACTACCCGGCTGCCCATCGACGACAGCAAGGTGCTGGTCATCGCCACCATCGTTCCCGCCTCGTCGCACACGGTCAGGTGCGTGGTGCAGGTCTCGACGCCGGGCCGCTCGGCGGCGCCGAGGGTGCTGAGGCGATCGGCGTAGGCGGCCTTCATGGCGACGGCCAGGGCGGCGAACCAGGCGGCATCGGGCGCCGGCCCACGCGCCACGCCGCGCATCGCCTGTTGCACCGCGATCAAGGTGGGCGCGGCGGTGAGACCGGCAGCGAGCTGGATGGTCCGCCCGTCCCAGTCGAGCATGGCCGCAGGACGGATATGCGCCTCGCAGCCGCGCAGGTCGGCGGCCGTCAGCACGCCGCCGAGTGCCGTGGCATCGGCGACCAGGCTGGCCGCCACGTCGCCGTCATAGAAGTCGCGCAACCCGGCATGGGCCAGTTGCTCAAGCGTATCCGCCAGGCGTCCTAGGCGGAGGAAGCCAGGTGTGCCTTGGTAGGGCGCCACCGGCGGCAATCCATCCGGCAGGTAGATTTCGGCCGTGTCTGGATATTGGCGCAGGATAGCGGCGGCGTTGGCGACCTTCAGGGTGGTGAACCAGTCGGCCGCGAGTCCGCGCCGCGCCAGGGCGATGGCCGGCGCCATGACGTCGCGCAACGGCAGCACGCCGAACCGCCCGTGCATGTGGGCGTAGCCGGCAACGGCCGACGGGACGCAGAACGAGAGCGGACCATGGATGTTGGCGTCGCCCGCGACCTCCGGCCAGGAGAACAGGTCCTGCTTCATCCGCCCGGTCAGGCGGAACGCGTCCGGGCGCAGGCCGCCGGGTGCTATGGGGCCGAAATCGATGGTCTCCGCTGCCGCCTGCCCGGCCCGGTGCAGCAATGCGAAGCCGACGCCGCCAAGGCCGGAGTTCCAAGGCTCCACGGCGGCCAAAGCCAACGCCGCGCCGACGGCGGCGTCGACCGCATTGCCGCCGGCGTCCAGCAATGCGACCCCCGCCATCGCGGCGTCACGGGACTGCGACACCACCATGCCGCGACGCCCGGTCGCCGCCGGCTTGGTCACGGTCCAGTTCTGGCTTAGATGGGGATCAGGCCGCCAGTCCATGATCATCGGCTGGGGTCAGCGGCGGTCCAGCAACAGGCTGGTGATCGCCGTCGCCGCCGTGCGGCACAGCGCCACGATGCCGATGCAAAGAACGCCGTCGACGATCAGCGACGACGCGGAGACGTAGCTGCCGCCGAGCAGAACCTCATGCGGCACCCTGGCCCGCACCATCAGCAGCATGTCGTTGGCCTGCCCATCCAGGGTGATGGCGGACAGCGCCTGCGGGATCGCCCACCAGATGACGCCGCCGAGGATGAGGAACGGCGCGGCCAGCTCGGCCGCGTGTTCGGCGAACAGCAGCGCCGCATTCAGGATCGCCCAGGCCACCACCCGGCTGACCCGCTCGACCTGCGGCATGGCAGCCACGTCGCGGGTGCGGCCAAGGGCGGCCTCGATCCGGGTGTAGCTCACGGCTGAATAGGGAGC
>CAXSFF010000779.1:0-2715 GCA_964236035.1 uncultured Acetobacteraceae bacterium | reverse complement strand
CTATGGCCGCCAGAACGACTGGAACCCCGAGCCGTCCATCCGCCGAGGCCCCGATGACTACCCCGTCGAGGGCGGCCAGTCGCACGCGCTGATGTGGAACGGCGTCGGCGGCTCCACCAACGTCTATGCCGCGCTGTGGCCCCGGCTCCGCCCGTCCGACTTCCGCAAGGGGGTGGAGCACGGGATGGCGCCGGACTGGCCGATCACCTACGCTGACCTGGCGCCCTTCTACGACGACGCGGACCGGCTGGTGGGCGTGTCCGGCCTGGCCGGCGACCCAGGGATGCCGCCGCGCCCGCCCTACCCGTGCCGCCCCCTGCCGCTGCGCGACAGCGGCCGGGCCATCGCCCGCGGGTTCGACCGGCTCGGCTGGCACTGGTGGCCCATGCCGGTCGGCACGATCTCCGAACCCTACGACGGCCGCGCCGCCTGCAACGGCTGCGGCAACTGCGCGTCCGGCTGCCCGCGCGGCTCCATGGCCAAGATGTCCGTCACCCTGTGGCCCCGTGCAGTGGCCGCGGGCGTCGAACTGCGCACCGGGGCGCGCGTCGAGCGGATCGAGACCGGGCGGGACGGCCTTGCGACCGGCGCTGTCTATATCGACCGGGGCACGGGCATCCGCGTGCAGCAGACGGCGGACGTGGTGATCGTTGCCGGCAACGGCGTCGGCTCCCCTCGCCTGCTCCTGCTGTCCGAGGGTGCCCGGCACCCCAAGGGTCTTGCCAACGGCAACGACGTGGTGGGCCGCTACCTGCTGCACCACACGCTCGTCGCCGCCGAAATCTGGGTGGACGAACCGATCCGGGGCTACATGGGCAACTCCGGCGCCGTCATCAGCAGCGAGTTCGCGGAAACCGACGTGTCGCGCGGCTTCGTCAACGGCTTCAACTTCAACGTCACGCGGACCGGGCCGGCGGGGGCTGCGGCAATCGGCTCGTTCGGGCAGTGGCCGGCCCCGTGGGGCGCCGGGCACCACGCCTGGTTCGCCCGGCACTTCGGCCACAGCTTCGGCGCCTTCGCCATCGGCGACGACCTGCCGCAGGCCGGGAACCGCGTCACGCTGTCCCGCACCGAGACGGACAGCGACGGCCTGCCCGCCGCCAGGCTGCACTACCAGCCGCACGAGAACGACCTGCGCATGATGCGCTATGGCATCCACCGCCTGCGCGACCTGGCCCGCAGCGTCGATGCGTTCGACATCGCCGTCACGGACTTCTGCGAGGACGGCGTCTATCGCACGCCCGCCTGGCACCTGCTCGGCACCTGCCGGATGGGCGCCGACCCGGAAACCAGCACCGTCAACCGGTGGCACCAGGCTTGGGAGGTCCCGAACCTGTATGTCTGCGACGGCAGCAGCTTCGCCACTGGCGGCGTCGTCAACCCGACGAGCACCGTCACCGCGCTTGCCCTGCGCTGCGCCCGCCACATCGCCGAGGACGCCGCCGGGTCGCGGCGGTTGCAGGCGGCCTAGAAATTTGCGAACCCGGCGGTGCTGATCACTTCTCCCGGCACCCTGCGATGAACGTCCTTCGGCAGGCGCCATTCCCCGACCGCACGGCCGCAGCGGTCCGGCCACTCGGCATCAGCGTGCTGCATCAGCCAGTCGGGCGTGGCTGCGGCGGGGGCGTTCAGCGCCGCGCGCAGCGTCCCGCCGACGCTTTCCAGCCGGTTCACCGCCCGCACCGCCGCCAGCACGTGGGTGCTATCCGTACGCTGGTATCCTCGCGCCTTCAGCAGCCCAAGCTTGCGAAACCGCGCCAGCATGGCGTCAAGCAGGGTCTGCCCAACGCCGTCCGCGATCGGGCGGGCGTGGAACTCGCGCAGGATGGAGAAGTCGAATTTGGAAGCGGCAAGCTCCAGGCCCAGCGCATACTTCCAATCACGTCAATCGGGTCTGTGAAAAGGAAGTGGCACCCTCTTGGGCGACATCGTATGAGACATCATGCCGCTGCGGGTGCTGCTCGACACCTCCGTTCTCCGGGCGGGCTTCGTCAGCAATGCCGGCGCATCGCGGCGGTTGCTGACCGCGGCACTCACAGGAGGGGTCACCGCCATCGCCTCCACCGCCCTCATGCTGGAGTACGAGGATGTCCTGCTCCGTCCCGAGACCCTGCAGCAGGCCGGTGTTCCCGCCCAGGACGCGCTCGCCTTCCTCGATGGCCTGTGCGCTGTCTGCCGGCCCGTGACGGTGCGGGTCCGCTGGCGGCCGCAGTCGCCCGACAGCGGCGACGACCTGGTGATCGAAGCCGCGGTGAACGGCCTGGCCGACGCCATCGCCACCCTCAACCTGCGCGACCTGCGCGCGTCGGCGGCACGCTTCGGCATTGTGGCCGAGCTGCCGGGCGACACCTTGAGGAGGATCAGGTGAGCACGTTTCCCTTCCGCATGCCCGAGGACCTCAAGGCCGCCGTCGCGGCCCAGGCCGAGCGCGCCGGCGTCAGCCTGAACCAGTACCTGCTCTCCATCGTCGCGGCCCATGCCGGGTCGCAGGCCGAGGCCGAGCGCTACTTTGCCGCACGCGCGGCGCGTTCCAGCCCCGCCCGGGCGCTGGAGATCCTGGCCCGCGCCGGCCAGGGGCAACCGCCCGAGCCAGGAGACGAGCTGCCGCCAGACCTTGCGCCGTGAGCGCGCCTCGCTTCGTAGCCTTCTGTCTAACGCCTCAATGCACGTATTGCGTGCTATGCCATCAAACTACGCCTTCATGCGCCGGCCCGG
>CAXSFF010000778.1:0-2719 GCA_964236035.1 uncultured Acetobacteraceae bacterium | reverse complement strand
CGAGCCGGTACTTGGGCACCAGGAACATGGAAATGCCGCGCGTCCCCGGCGGCGCGCCCACTGTCCGCGCTAGGACGAGGTGGATGATGTTGTCCGCCATGTCGTGGTCGCCGAACGAGATGTAGATCTTGATGCCCTTGATCGACCACGTGCCGTCGCCGCGGGGCGTCGCGGTGGCACGGAGCGCGCCGACGTCCGAGCCTGCCTGCGGCTCCGTCAGATTCATCGTACCCGTCCACTCGCCAGTCGCCAACCGCGGCAAATAGAGTCGCTGCTGGTCCGGGCTGCCGTGATGCTGCAGCGCCTCGACCGCCCCCATCGTCAACGTGGGGCACAGCGCGAAAGCCATGTTGGCCGTTCCAAGCGTGTCGAGCACCGCGGTCTGCACCACGAACGGCAGGCCCTGGCCGCTCATTGCTGGCAGCGCCGCCGCAAATGCCGGGTCAACGCAGACGTGGCAGGTCGCGCAAGCACACTGGCCGCCGCACTG
Source organism: uncultured Acetobacteraceae bacterium (assembly GCA_964236035.1). Lineage (GTDB taxonomy): Bacteria > Pseudomonadota > Alphaproteobacteria > Acetobacterales > Acetobacteraceae > CAXSFF01. Next base: position 2,229 of record CAXSFF010000778.1, on the reverse strand, counting down.
GGCTTGCAGTTCGTCGAAGCCATGATCGCGGATGTTTTCCATGACGGAGAGTCCGGGCGTGGCCTCGACGGGAGTTTCCGCGCCTGCGAGATCGGTCACCAGCAGTTTCGGCATCGTTATGTCTCGCTCTGATGCACCGAGGCGCCAGACCCGAACGCGACCGTAAGGAAGTCGAACTCGTACTTGGTTTCCCAGGCGGTCATCTGGGTAAGGGCCCAGTGCTGGGGCCTTTGCGGCAAGTCTTCGTGCCATGGCCGAGGCTCGAAGCTGCCGAGTAGACGTCCATGTCAGCGTAAAGCTCGACCAGCAGGTTGTCCGCGCCGTAATGGTAGGAGGCGAGGTTGTGCCCGGCCGTATGCCGTGAAGGGCCCCACACGATCGGGCGGCCCGCCCGCGCGAGCTGGTCCATCGCATGGAACTGGTGGTCACGCCCGCGCAGCTCGAAGGCCAGATGGTGGGCGGCCACCATCGGCGCCTGGATCACGTTGAGGACGTGGTGGTCGCGGTTGCAGGTCACGAAGGTCACCTGTTCCTCGAACCAATCGGTCGTCCAGAAACCGAGGCCATCGGCCAGGAAGGAAATCAGCTTGTCCGCTCCCGGCGTCAGCACGGCGAGGTGGCCGATACGGTTCGGCACAATGCCCCGGGTACCGAAGCCCGGTGCCGGCGTGTCCATCGCGCCAAACAGGTGGAAGGTGTGCCCGGCCACCGGCACCTCCAGCAGGGTGGCCACGCCCGGCCGGGAGTCGCTCCTCAAATCGGCCGCCAGGCCCTGCCCGCGCAGTTGCCGGGCCAAGTCGTCCAGCGGCACGCCATGGCCCACCTGCAACCCGATCGCGCCCAACCCGGGGCTTGGGCCCGCGTGCAGGGCGATGTTATGATGGTCGAGGCCAAGGCTGAGGTAAGCGGCACCGTTGCCCGCCTCAGTGATCGTCGCTCCAACAACCCCGGTGTAATACTCGAGAGCATCGTCCAGCGACGCCGTTGAAAGGTCGACGTAGGCCAGCCTGAACACGTTGGGCATGTTTGCCTGCTCCGTTAGCGCGCTGAGGCGCTCTCGCTGATGAATGCTTCGACCACGCGGTTGAACTCGTCGGCGTTCTCGAGTTGCGGGAAGTGGTTGGCCGACGGCACGGAGGCGTGCCGGCCCCCGGTCAGGCGGGCGGTGACGGATGCGACGGCTTCGACGGCGGGGCTCCAGCCACCGCTGATCAGCAGCACCGGGATTTTGGCGTCGGCAACCGTCTTGGCCGCCTGCAGCAGCACCGGCGGCGACGCCATGCGCGCTTGCAGGATCGAGCAACCAAACCGCGTTGCGACCTCGGGGCTGAAGCTGCCGATCATCTTGGACGTCGTGTCGTCGTTAGTCCCGAGCATGCGGATGAAGGCGAGCCCGTAATCGCCAGGCGTTTGCGCCGTCATCATCGGTTCCAGTGTGTGCGCCACGGTCGCCTTGTGGCGGGATCGGTCCCCGGATCGGCCATTGCCAGCACCTGCAATGCGGGCTCGACAAGGATGAGGGAGCGGACGGCGCTGGGCCGGCGGGCCGCCGCCAGCAGTGCTTCGCCACCGCCCCAGAAATGCCCGATCAGGTGGCCGCCGTCACCGAGCATGTCCGAGATCCACACTGCGTCCCATTCCATGTCGTCCACGCCGCGCGAGGGGCATTGGCCGAAGCCTGGCCGGTCGACGATGCCGACCCGCCAACCCCGTTCGGCAAGGGCCTTTTGCTTGACGAAGGTGGCTGGGCCGCCACCAGCGCCGCCCTGCACGCCACCGTGGATGACCAGGACGAGAGGTCCCGTTGCGCCGGACCAATCAACGTGGATCGGAAGCTTCGACGCTTCCTCCTCGGACGTGCTCGGCGGCGCCGGGCATTGCGCCACCAGGGCCGCCTGTTTTTCCAGAACCATGGACATCGACATGCGAGCGGTTTCCCTTCAGGACGTTGCACGGCCAGGCAGGGACAGACGCACTTCCCCGCCTGGCCTGCGGTAAACCTTTATCAGAACGGCTTCGTGCTGGTGCCGAGCAACTGCCCGAACGTGACGCGACCGAATACTCCGTACTCGAAACCGTTGGAAGAACGGCCTCTCAAGTTCGCGGCGAAGTAGCTGTCAGGACTGACAAAGGCTTCCACATACGGTCTGATCGAAAACCAAGGCGTGGCTTGAACGTTCGCGACCACCTCGACCTGATAGGCGTCGCGCGCCTGTTTCCCGCCAGGGC
>CAXSFF010000777.1:0-2719 GCA_964236035.1 uncultured Acetobacteraceae bacterium | reverse complement strand
TCATCGGGGCTGGCCCGTTCTACTGGATGGAGGACATCGCGCGGGTGCTGCGCGAGCGCGTGCCCGAAGTGGCGGGCAAGGTGCCCACGCGCCGCTTGCCAAGTTGGCTTGTGCGGCTGTCCTCGGCGATCGACCCCGTCGTGCGCGGCAGGCTGTTCGAACTCGACAAGGAACGGCCGGTCTCCGCGGACAAGGCGAAGCGCGAACTCGGCTGGGCGCCGCGGAGCAACGACGAGGCCATCGCCAGCACGGCACGAAGCCTGCTCGCCGAGGGCGTGGTCAAGCGTGCGGCGGCCTGACCATCGATGTTGCCGCGTTCCCGCAGGGGAAAGACCTGGTGCAGCCCTTCAACGAAGGATGTTGGTTTTAGCCAGCTCCATGACCTCGGTCCCGCGTCCATCAAGCAGCGCGCGAAGCGTATAGAGGCTGAACCCGGCCGCCTCCTTGGCGGCGATGTGCGGGGGCATCGAGAGTTCCTGGGTGGCGGTGACAGCGTCCAGCAGCGCCGGGCCTGGATGGTCGAGCACCTCGCGCACGGCCGAAGGCAGGTCGTCCGGGTCCTCGACGCGGACGCCGTGAAGGCCGATGGCGCGCGCCATGGCGGCAAAATCAGGGTTCTTCAGATCGACGCCCCAGTCGAGTTGCCCGGCTCCCTGCATTTCCAGCTGCACGAAGCCAAGCGTCGAGTTGTTGTAGATCACCAGCTTGATCGGCAACCGCATCTGCACCAGCGTGAGCACATCGCCCATCAGCATGGCCAATCCGCCATCCCCGCACAGCGCCACCACCTGGCGACCGGGGAAGCTGGCCTGCACGCCGATCGCGTGCGGCAGCGCGTTGGCCATGGAGCCGTGCGCCCAGGAGCCGACCAGCCTGCGGCGTCCATTCATGCGTAGGTAGCGCGCGGCCCAGATGGTTGGCGTTCCGACATCGGCGGTGAACACGGCGTCGTCTGCGGCCAGCTCATCGACGATCCGGGTCAGGTGCTGGGGATGGATGGGCTTGCGGCCGGACTTGCCGGCGGCGAGGTCGTCCAGCCCCGTTCGCGCGACCTTGTAGTTCGCCAGGGAGGCATCCAGGTGGCCGCGCTCTGTCCGCGCCTTCAGCCGGGGCAGCAACGCCGTAATCGTGGGGCCGACGTCGCCCACCAGGCCCAACTCGATCCTGGTGCGCCGGCCGAGGTTTTCCGGCCGTATGTCCACCTGCGCCACGCGCGCTTCGGTCGGGTAGAACTGCCGGTAGGGAAAGTCCGTGCCCAGCATCAGCAGGGCGTCGCAATCCATCATCGCCTGGTAGCCGGAGGAGAACCCGATCAGCCCCGTCATGCCGACATCGTACGGGTTGTCCCACTCGACGCCTTCCTTGCCGCCCAGCGCGTGCACGATGGGCGACTTCAAGGCGTCCGCCAGTTGCATCAACTCGGGATGCGCATGGGCGCAGCCGCGGCCGCACAGCAGCGTGACCTTCCCGCACGCATCCAGCAACTGCGCGAGCGCATCGAGGTCCGCATCGGCCGGCCGCACCACGGGCGCGGGCGGCAGCAGCGCCGCAAGGGGCGCCATCGCCGCCACGTTCTCCGCCTCCATCATCAGCAGGTCGCCCGGGATGACGACCACGGCGACGCCGCGTTGCCCGACGGCGGCGCGGATGGCGATCTCCAGCGTGCGCGGGAGCTGGTTCGGGCTGGAAACCAGTTCGCAGTAGTGGCTGCATTCCTGGAACAGCCGCTCCGGGTGGGTTTCCTGGAAGTAGTTGGTGCCGATCTCGCCGCTCGGGATCTGCGCCGCGATCGCCAGCACGGGCACGCGGGAGCGGTGGGCGTCGTACAACCCGTTGATCAGGTGCGTGTTACCCGGGCCGCATGACCCGGCGCACACGGCGAGCCTGCTTGTCATGTGCGCCTCGGCCGCGGCGGCGAAGGCGGCCGTCTCCTCGTGCCGGACATGGACCCATTCCACGCCGGGGGAGGTTCGCAGCACGTTCGTCAGCCCGTTCAGGCTGTCGCCGGGCAGGCCGTACACCCGCTCCACCCCCGCGCGCTGCAGCGTGTCGACTACCAGGTCGGCAACCGTCTTCACCTTCATGCTCATCTCCTGCTGCATCGGATTGGGCTGGACCGGCGTGGTCACGGTTGGCGCTCGACCCATAGCGCGTCAGCGCCGGCTCGGGCCGGTTCCGTCATGCGCCGCTCCACCGCTCCCGCGGGTGCGAGATGCTTGTTCACCAATGCGCGAAAGTCGTTCCGGGTTGATGGATGCCTGAAACTTGACACGTTTCAATACCCGAGTCGATCTAGGCGCGGAACCATATACGCTGCATTGTGCCACGCAGCGGCGTCTCGTCACGCTCCTTCGCAGGCGTCTGCCTCGAAGATTTCAGTTCCATTGAGGAGTCGGCATGACCAAGCGGCAAACCTGGCAGCAGGTCCTGGACACGGGCGAACTGATCCTGCTGCCGTCCGCGCATGACGGGCTGACGGCCAAGCTGATCGAGCAGGCCGGGTTCCGGGCGTTCCAGATCGGCGGCTTCTCCGTGGTGGGCGCGCGGTTCGGGCTGCCCGACATCGACCTGGCGCAGTTCGGCGAGCTGTCCCAGACCGTGCGCGAGGTGCTGGAGGCGTCGAGCCTGCCGGTCATGGTAGACTGCGACGACTGCTACGGCGACGACAAGAACGTGGCCCACGTCGTGCGCACCTACGAGGCCATGGGCGTCTCGGCGA
>CAXSFF010000776.1:0-2719 GCA_964236035.1 uncultured Acetobacteraceae bacterium | reverse complement strand
TCTGCAGCATCACCGTCTTGCCGGTGCGCGGCGGCGCCACGATCAGCGCGCGCTGGCCCAGGCCGATGGGCGCGATCAGGTCGATCACCCGCGGCGTCAGGTCCTTGCCCGGGCCTTTGGCGACCGACTGGAAGTTCTCGACCTCCATGCGCAGGCGGCGGTCCGGGTACAGCGGGGTGAGGTTGTCGAAGTTGATGCGGTGCTTGACCGCCTCGGGCGGCTCGAAGTTGATCGTGTTGGGCTTCAGCAGGGCGAAGTAGCGCTCGCCGTCCTTCGGCGCGCGGATTTGGCCCTCGACGCTGTCGCCGGTGCGCAGGCCGAAGCGGCGCACCTGGTTGGGGCTGATGTAGATGTCGTCGGGGCCGGGCAGGTAGTTCGCCTGCGGGCTGCGCAGGAAGCCGAAGCCGTCCGACAGGATCTCGAGCGTGCCCTCGCCATGGATGGCCTGGTCGTTGTCGGCCAGGTTCTTGAGGATGGCGAACATCATGTCCTGCTTGCGCAGGCTGGACGCGTTTTCGATCTGCAGCGACTCGGCAAAGCTCAACAGGTCGGAAGGGGATTTTGCCTTCAGTTCGGCAAGATGCATCGGAAAGCCTCGGTCGGAGACAGGGGGGAACATGGGCCTGGGAAGACCCGGCGACCGGCAGGAGCCTGCACGATCCGCGTTGTTCTGGGGCGAGATACGGGAGAGCGCCTATGAAGCGCCGCGACCCGCGCCATTACCTAGGCATGCAACCTGGTTGACGTCAACATCCGTTTCTGTGGAAGTCACAGGCTTCCTCGGCCACTCCCCTTGCGGCGGAGGCGCCTGCGCGGCCGGCGCCTGTTACGTGGCACCCCTTTCTTCCGCGCCCTCCCGCAAGGAGAAGGTTGCCAGGCCACGGCCTGCACCGTTGGCGGCGCAGCCTGAGCCGGTTCAGGCGGCGGCGGCAGACCGCGCGCCACGGCGGCGCAACATCAGCCCGAACGCGCCAGCCGCGGTGGCGAGCATCAGCCAGCTTGACGGCTCTGGCACTGCAGTCGCCGCGATGTCGCCCGCGATCACGCTGTAGCCCAGCGGGTTGGGGTGGACGTTGCCGATAGGCAGCGAGCCGCCGAACGGACCGGTCACGACGCTGTTGGTCGGTTGCGCCGCCTCGAACGTATATTGCGCCTCATGGCCTACGAACGGCGTCGCGTTGTTGACGTAGGTGGCGTTGAACTGCGTCGCCAGGCTCTGGATGATGCTGTTGAGCGACGTGCCACCGGCGGCGAACAGCGGCCCGGCCGGGCTGGTCGGATCGGCCGGGAACGGGTTGAAGTAGCCCAGCACATACAAATCGGCGTTCGGCGCCTGGGCACGGACATCGGTCAGCACGTTGGTGAAGTTGCTCTTGTAGGTCGCAAGTTCAGCCGGGATCGCGGCAATCGCGGCGGCCTCCCCAGCGGGCGAGGGCTGCGCCGGCAGCAAGGCCGCAAGGTCGTTGAAACCGAGCGTGACGCTGACCGTGCTGATGGTGTTGCCGGCAGCGGTCTGCGCCGCCACGGTGTTCCTGAACAGCGTGTCCTGGGATATGACGTTGCTGTTGTTGTAGTTCGTGTTTTCGAGCTGCAACGGTGAGTCGCCGCGCTCGACAACCGGCGGTACGCGTCCCGCATTGGTGAAGAAGCTTGACGTCGTCTCCCCGTCGATGGCCAGGTTGGCGATGATCGGCCGGGTGCCGGTGCGCCCGGCCAGGATGTCGGCGAAGCTCCCGACATAGCCGCGGTCGCCGTTGGATTGAAAATAGCTGAGGTTGCCTTCGCCGAACGTGATGGAGTCGCCCAAGGCGACATACACCGGCGCCGCCTGCGCCAACGTCGCAGCCGCAGCGGCAGCTACGGCGACCGTTCCAAATAAAATCCTGCGGGCCATGTCGAGACCTTTTTCCCACCACCTGCACCAACGCTAACGCAGCGGCATGGAGACGTCATCCCGGAATCGACCAACGTTCATATATTCACGACTGGATGCCTGGTGCGTGGCGTTTCCGCTGCCGTAGCTCGCCCGCAAAGGGAGGGAAGTGGTCAGCCACCCGGCTGCGCAATCGCCATGATGACGATGATGACCATCAGCACCGTCGGGATCTCGTTGGCAAAACGGTAGAACCGCTCCGGCTTGACGTTGCGGTCCTCCATGAAGTTGCGCCGCCACTTGGACACCACGCCGGAGAACCCCGTCATCAGGATCACGCCGGTGAGCTTCACGTGCCACCAGGGTGCCGTCCAATCCACGGCGCCCGGCGTCCAGATCAGCAGGGCGCCGAATACCCAGGCGAAGATCATCGCCGGGTTGATGATCTGCTTCAGGAGGCGGCGCTCCATCACCTTGAAGCGCTCGCTGGCCTCGGAACCGCGCGCTACCTGGCAGTGATACACGAACAGCCGCGGCAAATAAAACAGCCCGGACATCCAGGCAATCACGGCGATCACGTGGAACGACTTGGTGTACAGCAGGTAGGGGCCCAATGCCGCGATGGTCATGCCGCGACCTCCATGGCGGCCCGCAGGATGGCCGGCAATTCATCCAACGACCGGATCAGCGAAGCGCCCGCCGCGCGCAACCCGGCGTCGTCGCCGTGCGGCGCCAGGCCCACGCACGCCATGCCGGCCGCCCGCGCCGCCATCGCGCCCGGCACCGAATCCTCGATCACCAGGCACTCCCCTGGCCGCATGCCTTCTGCCGCCGCCGTGGCGAGGA
>CAXSFF010000775.1:0-2723 GCA_964236035.1 uncultured Acetobacteraceae bacterium | reverse complement strand
AGGCCGACGTGGCGATCACCCGTGCGGCCTTGAGCGTGGCGCGGGCGGCGGCGGAAGCGGCGGCGAGCCTGTTGGCACGCCGGGCCGCCGAACGTGCCGCCTTGGCCGACCGCCGGGCGCAGCAGGACATGGACGAGATCGCCAGCCGGCAGCGAACCGGCGTCTAATCGCAGCTGCCTCTGACCTTCTTCCCTCCTCTTGCGGGAGGGGTAGCCGCGCGCAGGGTGGCTGACGTGGCCACCCCTCCTCCCGCAAGGGGAGGAGGGGCAGTATAGCGGTCATCAGGCGCTACCACCGTTCGATGCCGGCGCGTCTCGCCTTGGTCACGATCACGGCCAGCCACGCGCATTGCGGCGGCAGCACCAGCAGCACCCAGAGCGGCTTCCACGGCGCCGGCGCCGCGACGAACGCCAGGCAGCAAACCCCGCCCCAGACGGCAAAGCCCCAATGCAGCAGGGTCACGGCAACGGCGCTCATGCCGCTGCGGTGCGCGACCTGGTACAGGTGGCTGCGATGCGCCTGCGTCAGCCGGTCGCCCGCACAGGCGCGGCGCAGCAAGGTGAACGCCACGTCGAACAGCACGCCGGCGAGCAGCATCGGCACCAGCACGACGCTGAGCTCGACCGTCTCGAAGCGCCCGGCCGCCACCGCCAGCACCGCCAGCAGGAAGCCGCAGAACTGGCTGCCGACGTCGCCCATGAAGATGCGGGCGCGGGGGAAGTTGAACGGCAGGAAGCCCAGCAGTCCCGCCGCCAGCATCAGGCAGGCGAAGTAGATGAACCATCCGCCCAGCGACGCGGCGATCCCAGCCAGGAACAGGCACGCGATCACCGTGACGCCCGACGCCAGGCCGTTCAGCCCGTCGATGAAGTTCATCGCGTTGGTCGCCGCCACGATCCAGACCACCGTCACGACGGCGCCGAACCATCCGAGTTCCAGTGCATGGACATAGGGCAGCCGCAGCTCGTCGATGCTCAGCCCGCTGCTGACCGCCACCGCCGCCGCCGCCACCTGCGCCGCGAGCTTCACGCTGGCCGGCCAGTACAGGATATCATCGAGGTAGGCGACCACCGCGATCCCTGCCGCCGCCAGGATGACGCCACGGAAGTAGGGATCAGCCAGGCGGGAGATCGCGGCAAACCGGTATAGCACCAGGATGCCGACCAGGAACGCCACCACCACGCCGACGCCGCCGCCCTTTGGCGTGGGCCGGGTATGGCTGCTGCGGGCGCCCGGCATGTCCACCACGCCGGCCCGGATCATGCCTCGCACCACGATCGCCGACAGCAGCCCAAGACAGGCGCAGAAGCCGAGATGGGTCAGGAAAGCCATCAGCGTCACGCCCGTTCCCCACCCGGGCCGCCGAGCGCACGGCTGCCGCAATGATGCGCCGGGGGACTGACCCCGCGGCCCGGGTGGGCTATAGGGGGGGCCGCATGGCCTCGCAACGCTCCGTCAACCGCATCCTGATGAACGTCGTGCTCGACGGCGCCCTGGCCGCGGTCGCCGCGATCGTCGCGCGCTGGATCGCCGATCCCGGCGGCGGGCTGCTGCATCCGCTGTGGTTCGTGGCGGGCGGCGCGATCACGCTGTTCCTCGGTGGGCTGCCGTTCCGCTTGCCGCAGCAATACTGGCGCTTTTCCGGCATCGAGGACCTGGTCAGCGTCGCCGGTGGCAGCGTCATCTCCGCCTTGCTGTTCGCGGCGCTGCTGACCGTCACCGGGTTCCCGCTGCCGACGCCGACCTTCCCGATCGTCCATGCGCTGACGCTGGTCGCGTTCCTGGGCACGCCGCGCATCGTCTACCGCCTGATGAAGCTGCGTCCCGGCCGGCGCACGCCCGAGGTGGAGCCCGTGCTGCTGATCGGCGCCGACGAGGGCGCCGACCTATTCATCCGCGCCCTGCGCACCCAGCGGGAGCCGAAGTTCCGCGTCGTCGGCCTATTGGCGTTCGGCGGCAACCAGACGGGGCGGCGCATGCAGGGGCTGCCGATCCTGGGCGGCCTGTCGGAGACGCGGCGGGTGCTGGAGCGGCTGAGCCGGCAGGACCGCCTGCCTGCGGCCCTGGTGGTCACGGAGGCGCGGCTGTCCGGCGCGCGCATGGGCTATGTGCTGGAGGAGGCGCAACGCCACGGCATCCCTGTGCGGCAGGCGCCGCGCGCCACGGAGCTGCAGGACGCCACCGTGATCGAGCTGAAGCCGATCGCCATCGAGGACCTGCTGAACCGGCCGCAGGTGCCGCTGGACCGCGACGGCATGCGGCGGCTGGTGCAGGGCCGCCGGGTGCTGGTGACGGGCGCGGGCGGCACCATCGGGTCGGAGCTGGCGCGGCAGATCGCCGGGCTGGGTCCGCGCGAGCTGTTCCTGCTCGACAACGGCGAGTACGCGCTGTGGCAGATCGACACGGAGCTGGGCGACCTGCATCCGGAGCTGCCGCGCCGCGCCGTCATCGCCGACGTGCGCGACGCCGACCGGCTGCACGCCGTGTTCGTCGACGCGCGCCCGGAGCTGGTGTTCCATGCGGCGGCGCTGAAGCACGTGCCGATGGTGGAGGCGAACCCGCTGGAGGGGCTGCTGACCAACGCCTGCGGCACGCGCATCGTGGCGGACGTGGCGCAGGCGGCCGGCGCCATGGCGATGGTGCTGATCTCCACCGACAAGGCGGTCAACCCGACCAGCCTGATGGGCGCGTCGAAGCGGCTGGCCGAGATGTACTGCCAGGCA
>CAXSFF010000774.1:0-2730 GCA_964236035.1 uncultured Acetobacteraceae bacterium | reverse complement strand
GCGATCACGTCTTCATCAGCGCCCGGCGGCTCCAACGTCGCCGATTGGCTGTCCAGCAGGTGGGACGGCATGCATTCGTGATGCCTGCCCTCGATGTGCTGGCGCAGCACCGCGGGCGATGCGAACAGGTAGATCAGCACCACCCCGGGGCGCTGGCCGATGATGATCTCGCGATACGCCCGTTTCAGCGCCGAGCAGGTGATGATGCCGTGTTCGCCGGCGGCAAGGCGGGCATCGATCCAGCCCGCGATCAGCGCCAGCCAAGGTGCCCGGTCGCCGTCGTCCAAAGGCACGCCCGACGCCATCTTGTCCCGATTGGCCTGCGGGTGCAGGTCGTCGCCCTCCTGGAACGGCCAGGCGAGCTGGGCGGCCAGGCGCTCGGCGATGGTGGACTTGCCCGACCCGGACACGCCCATGACGACCAGGACCTGAACTGCGCTCAGGGCACGAGCCGCCGCACGCCGCCGGTCTCGGCGACGAACACCTCGGCGGCCAGGCCGATGAACAGCCCCGTCTCCACCACGCCTACGATCGCGCGCAGCCGGGCGTCGGTGGCGGCCGGGTCGGGCAGGGCGCCCGTCTGGCAGTCCAGGATCAGGTTGCCGCCGTCGGTGCGGAACGGCGTTCCGTCGGCTGCCAGCCGCAGCACGGGCTTGGCGCCGAGGGTGGCGATGCGTGCGGCGGTCGCCTGCCAGCCGAAGGTCACCACCTCGACGGGAACGGGCGTGGTGCCGCCCAACTGGCCGGCGACCTTGCTGGCATCGACCACGATGACCAGGCGGCGGCTGGCGGTAGCGACGATCTTCTCTCGCAACAGCGCCCCGCCGAGGCCTTTGACCAAATTGAGCGATCCCGTGGCTACGGCGTCGGCGCCGTCGATGGTCAGGTCGATCTGCTGAACGACGGCGAAATCGGTGAGCGCCAGTCCGCCCTCCTGCGCCTGCGCGCCGCTGCGCTCCGAGGTGGGGATGCAGGTGATCCGCAAGCCTTCCTGCGCCCGACGGATCAAGGCGGCGATGGCGAAATAAGCGGTCGACCCCGTGCCGAGACCCACCACCATGCCGTCCTCGACCAGGGCCGCCGCCGCCTCCGCCGCCTGCTGCTTCTGCGCCGCCCGGGGATCGTCGGTCACTCGGTCGCAGCCTTGTCGACGAACCACACCAGGTCGCCGAGGGGGCGCACGCCGACGGCGGGCAGTGCCGTGTCGTGGGCCAAAGCGCGTTCCAGGATGGATTTCTTGCCTGCGCCGGCAACCATGAACGCCACGACGCGGGCGCTGTTGAGCACGGGGTAGGTGAGCGTCAGCCGTGGCTCTGGCTTGGCGCCGATCACCGCCGCCGTCCACGCCGAGCGTTCCTGCAAGGCGGCGACGCCGGGGAACAGGGAGGCGGTGTGGCCATCCTCGCCCAGGCCGAGGAGGTTCACGTCGAACAGCGGCCGCGCCGGGTCGAGCGTGTCGGCGCCGTAGAACTCCCGCAGGGTGCGGGCGTAGCGGGCGGCGCCATCCTCCGGCGTAGTATCGGTCGGCCAGGTGTAGATTTGCTCGGGCGGCAGAGGCACGTGGTTGAGCAGCGCCTGCCGCGCCATGCCCTCGTTGCTGTCGGGATGATCCGGCGGCACGAACCGCTCATCGCCGATGAAGACGTGCGTGCGCTGCCAGGGGAACCGCGTCTTGAACGGCTCGCTGGCCAGCAACGTGTACAGCGCCTTCGGCGTGGACCCGCCGGACAGGCCCAGCACGAAGCGGCCCGGCGTCGCCAAGGCGCGTTCGGTCAGCCATTCCGCCACATGACGGGCGACGGCGGCGGCATCGGGTTGGACATCGACGGTTTCCAGGGTCATGCCAGGATGAACCGTTCCACGGCCTTGGCAAACCCCTCGTCGTCGTAGCCATCGGTGGTGGCGTCGGCATCAGCCTGCACCTCGGCCGAGGCGTTGCCCATGGCGATCGAGTAGCCGCTAGGCTTGAACATCAGCACATCGTTGGGCATGTCGCCGATGGTGGCGATCTGCCCGGCAGGGATGCCCAGCGTGCGGCTGAGATACGCCACCACGCCACCCTTATTGGCGTCCGGATGGGTGACATCCAGGTAGTATGGCTGCGAACGCGCCGCGGAGGCCGTGTCGCCGAGCAGTTGCTGGACGTGCTTCTCGCAGGCCGCGACCCGGTCCGGGTCATCGCTGATGCCGACGATCTTGACGCAGGACTTGAAGTGCTCGTCGGTGAAGCGTTCCACCACCTTGGGCGGGAATTGCACCGTCTTCTGCTCGCGGTCGGCGTGCGGCGCTTTTGGGTCGCGCAGCAGCCAGTCGTCGCCGACGTACAACCACACGTCCAGGCCTTGCTGCTCGATCGCCTCGGCCGCCTTATGCGCGGCGCCGGGTTCGAGGGTGTGGCCTTCGATGATGGTCATGTCCGGATGAACGAACAGACCGCCGTTGAAGCCGGCGATCGGCGTGGTGACGCGCAGCGGCTCGATCAGCATCGCCATGCCCTTCGGCGGCCGTCCGCTGGTGAGCGCGAACTTGATACCGCGCTCGCCAAGGTCATGCACCGCCTTCTGCGCACGCTCGGTCAGCACCTTGTCCTTGGTGACCAGGGTGCCGTCCACGTCGGCCAGCAACAGGCTTATCGTGCCGGGTCGAGATCGAGGCATTGGCGACGCTCCCTATGAAGTCACTTTGCGCCAGGAGCGGCCGTCGCGTTGCAGCAACCCATCCGCCGCCGCC
>CAXSFF010000773.1:0-2732 GCA_964236035.1 uncultured Acetobacteraceae bacterium | reverse complement strand
CGTTGACCGCGCGATCCTGGCAGCGGCAGGAGCGGCTTCGCGGCGGCGCCGTGGCGGCAACCGTGATGTCGAATTTGGGTCTGGAGCGGTATCTCGCCGGCATCGGCCTGGGGCTGCACCGTACCAGGGTCGGCGACCGCTACGTCGTCGAGTGCATGCGTGCGGAGGGGCTCAACCTCGGCGGCGAGCAGTCCGGGCACATCATCCTGAGCGACTTCTCCACGACCGGCGATGGCTTGGTCGCCGCCTTGCAGGTCCTCGCCGCGCTGGCGGGTCAGGACGACCTGGCGAGCAAGGCCTGCCGCCCGTTCGAACCGTTGCCGCAGAAATTGCGCAACGTCCGCTTCTCGGGCCTGTCCCCGCTCCGGCACCGCCGCGTGATCGATGCCGTCGCCGCCGCCGAAGCGGTCCTTGCCGACACCGGACGCCTGTTGCTGCGGGAGAGCGGCACCGAACCCTTGGTCCGCGTCATGGCGGAAGGCGAGGATGAAGCCTTGGTGGTGCGTATCGTCGATGACCTCTGCGCCGAGATAGCGTCGGTCACCCAGGCCGGTGTTTGACCAGCCGCAGGTGAGGGGGCGCATCCTCGTCATCGCCGGGTCGGACTCGGGTGGCGGGGCTGGGGTTCAGGCGGACATCAAGACGGCCATGGCGCTTGGCGCCTACGCCACGACCGCCATCACCGCCTTGACCGTGCAGGACACGTTGGGAGTCCATGGCGTGCATCCGGTGCCGCTGGCGTTCCTGCGGCAACAGATCACCGTCAACCTTGGCGATATCGGCGCCGACGCGATCAAGACGGGAATGTTGGGCGACACGGCAACCATCGAACTCGTGGCTGAACTCCTCGCACCGACACGGCTGCCTTTCGTGCTCGACCCGGTGATGGTTGCCAAAGGCGGCGCGGTCCTGCTGGCAACCCAGGCGTTGGCCGCGTTGCGGACGCTGCTGCTGCCCATCGCCACCGTGATCACGCCCAACATTCCCGAAGCCGAGCTGCTGGTGGGACGACCGATCCTCACGCTCGCCGACATGCACCATGCCGCTGCGGCCCTGCAGCAGCTTGGCGCCAAGGCCGTGTTGTTGAAGGGCGGCCACCATTCGGGTGCGACCGTCGTGGACCTGCTCGCCACCGATGGAGACGTGATGCTGTTCAGCCATCCCCGGATCGACACGCCTCACACCCATGGCACCGGTTGCACCTTGGCGACTGCCGTGGCGGCCGGGCTGGCGCAAGGCATGCCGCTCGCCGATGCCGTCGGCCGTGCGCGTTCCTATGTGCAGGCTGCGATCGCGGCTGCCCCTGGGCTTGGCGCGGGCCACGGTCCCTTGAACCATGCTGTGCAGCCTGCCGGTTGAACCGGGCGGCGATAGAAGCTACGCCCGCTCTCCTGCGGCTCGTTGTCACAAAGGTTTCCCCGCTCATGCCAGCCCGGCCTAGCCTGCGTCCCGCCTGCGCCAACTTCGCGTCGGGCCCCTGCGCCAAACGCCCGGGGTGGACACTTACGGGGCTCGGCGACGCCATGGTGGGCCGCAGCCATCGTGCCCCGAAGCCAAAGGCACGGTTGACGGAGGTGATCGAGCGGTCTCGCGCCATACTGCAGATGCCGCCGGATTGGCGGCTCGGCATCGTGCCGGGTTCCGATACCGGCGCCTTGGAGATGGCGATGTGGTCGCTGCTCGGCGTCCGTGGCGTCGACGTGCTGGCGTTCGAGAGCTTCTCCCAGCTATGGGCCAGCGATGCGGCCGAGCATCTCAAGCTGGAGGATCTGCGTGTAATTTCAGCGCCCTACGGCCATTTGCCCGACCTCACGGCGGTCGATCCCACGCGTGACCTGGTGTTTGCCTGGAACGGCACGACGTCCGGCGTTCGGGTGCCTGGGCCGGACTGGCTGCCGCAGCATCGCGAGGGGCTGGCGATCTGTGACGCGACCTCGGCGGCCTTTGCCATGGCGCTGCCCTGGGACCGGCTCGATGTGGTCACCTGGTCGTGGCAGAAGGTGCTGGGCGGCGAGGCGGCGCACGGCATGATCGCGCTTTCGCCGCGCGCCGTCGAACGGCTGGAAAGCTACGTGCCGCCGCGGCCGTTGCCCAAGGTGTTCCGCCTGGCCAACAAGCGCCGGCTGATCGAAGGCATCTTCGACGGCGACACCATCAACACGCCCTCCATGCTCTGCGTCGAGGACGCCCTCGATGGCCTGCGCTGGGCCGAGCGGGTCGGCGGCCTGCCAGCGTTGATCCGCCGCTCCGAGGCCAACCTTGCGGCGGTCGCTGCCTGGGTCGAGCGGAGCGACTGGGTGGACTTTCTCGCCGCCGACCCGGCAACCCGGTCCTGCACCTCGATCTGCCTGCGCCTGACCGCACCGTGGTTCACCGCCCTGACGCCCGATGCGCAGTTCAAGGCCTCCCGCAAGTTGGCTGCCCTGCTGGATCAGGAGGGGGTAGCCTACGACATCGCCACCCACCGCGACGCCGGCGCCGGGTTGCGGATTTGGGGCGGCGCCACGATCGAGACATCCGACATCGAGGCGCTGCTGCCCTGGCTCGACTGGGCGCATGCCGAACTGGCCACCGGCCATGCTTCTGCGAATGTTGCAGCGATGGTATAGCCGCCGCCAACCATGTCTGACACCATCTCCGACGATACAATGATCCACCCGGCCTTGCTGCCAGCCGGGTTGCAGGACCTGTTGCCGCCTGCCGCCGAGAGGGAGGCGGGCGCGGTCGATGCG
>CAXSFF010000772.1:0-2733 GCA_964236035.1 uncultured Acetobacteraceae bacterium | reverse complement strand
CTGGAAGCCGCGCAGGTTGTCGCCGCCCAGGAAGAAGCGGTCGATGATGCGCTCCTGGCTGCCGTTGATCCTGCTCAGCAATCCGGCGCCGGCGGACACCGCGATGCCCCAGTCGCTGTCGCCGGTGTAGGCCTCGAGCGGGATGAAGTAGGTGCTGTCCAGCTTGTTGCGGACGTAATGGGCGGTGCCGCCGAGGCCTGCGACATCGAGGCCATAGTTCACCACGAAGCCGCTGCGCGGGTCGGTGCGGCTGTCGCGGTAGTCGAGCGTCAGCGTCTGGCCCACCTGCGACAGCAGCGAGTTGCCAGACTCGTCCTGGATGAACAGGCTGGCGGTGGGACTGACGTTGGTCACGTTGCGGTCGACCAGCGAGTAGCTGACGGCCTGCCGGAGATGGTCGTTGAACTCGTAGCCAAGCCGCAACGCGCCGCCGGTTCGGGTCTCGCTGTAGTTCGAGATGTTCTGGTTGTTGTTGGACACCCGGAACACGTCGACGCCGCCCACCAGGTTGCGGTCGAGGAAGTACGGGTCGGTCAGCGAGAAGTTCACCTCGTCGCGGCGCTGCGCCAGCACGCCGGACAGGCGCGCGTCGACGCCGGTGCCGATCAGGTTCTTCTCGTGCAGGCCGAGGTTCACCAGGGCGCCGGCGTCGGTCGAGAAGCCGCCGCCGAAGGTCAGCTCGCCGGTCGCCTTCTCGTCCACCGTGGTCGTCACCACGGCCTTGTCCTGCGCCGAACCCGCCGCCGGCGTCACGGTCACGGTGTTGAAGTAGCCCAGGTCCTGCAGCCGCTGCCGCGACCGCCGGATCGACGCGGAATTGAACGCGTCGCCCTCGGCGAGCTGCATCTCCCGGCGGACCACCTTGTCCTTGGTGCGGGTGTTGCCCTGGATGTCGATGCGCTCGACGTAGACGCGCGGACCCTCGGACACGTCGAACACCAGGTCGACCGTGTGCTTCTCCTTGTTGCGCGCAATCCGGGGGCGCACCTGCACGAACGCATAGCCGTGGTTCTGCACCGAGTCTTCGATCACGGTGGTGGAGCGTTCCACCGCGTCGCCGTCATAGACGTCGCCGGCCGACAGCGTCACCAAGGGCAGCAACGAGGCGCCGGTGACGTTGCGCAGCTTCGAGTCGACGCTGACGCTGCCGACCCTATACTTCTCGCCCTCCATGAGGGTGAAGGTGACGAAGAACGCCGAGCGGTCCGGCGCCAGCTCGGCCGTCGAGTCGCGGACCTCGAAATCCGCGTAGCCGTTCTTCAGGTAGAACCGCCGCAGCAATTCGCGGTCGAAGTTGATCCGCTCGGGGTCGTAGGTGTCGCTGCTCGACAGGAACCGGTAGAACGCCTCCTCCCGCGAGTTGATGATCTCGCGTAGCCGGCTCTCGCCGAAGGCGTGGTTGCCGACGAACGAGATGCGGCTGACCAGGGTCGAGGAGCCGTCGTTGACCTCGAAGATCACGTTGACCCGGTTCTGGTCGAGCCGGACGATCTTCGGCTCCACCGTGGCGCCGAACCGCCCCCGCTTGGCATAGGCGTTGAGGATCTTCTGCCGGTCCGCCTGTGCCAGCTCCGGGGTGAACACCGCCCGCGGCCGTAATTCCAGCAAGGGCCGCAAGCTGTCGTCGGTGAGCTTGTGGTTGCCTTCGAACGCGATGGTGTTGACGATCGGGTTCTCGTCGACCGTCACCACCAGCGCGGAACCCTCCTGCCGCAGGTTCACGTCGCGGAACAGCCCCGTGGCGTAGAGCGTCTTCAGGCTGCGGTCGATACGGTCGGCGTCGAAGCGGTCGCCGGGCTGGATCAGCATGTAGGAACGGATGGTGCCGGCCTCGATGCGCTGGTTGCCGGCGACGCGGATGTCGGAAACCGTGTCGCCCGTCTGCGTCGGGCGCGCGGACGGAGCCGGCCGGGTGACGGGCGCCCTGCGGACCGGAGCCTGCTGGGCGTGGCTGACATCCTGGGAGAACAGCGGAACCAGGTATGCGGTCGCAAGCAGCATCAGGCGGGTACGAGACAAAGGCGATTCTCCCTGGCGGGCGCTTGTAGGCGGCGACGGTCCGATCGCCAAGAGCGTGGCGGCCCCGCTCGAACGTCGCGGCACCATACCGGCGCCTCCTGCGACGCGCCACCCGCGACGGATGAAAGCCCTACAGCCGGATAAACAGCACTCCGGCAGCCGGAGCGTCCGTCAGCTCACCAGCCCAGCGACCCAGCGGAACAGGCCGAAGCTGGTCAGGTCCTTGAAGGTCACGAAGATGAACACGAAGGCGATCAGCGCCAGGCCGGCACGGAAGCCGTACTCCTGCGCCCGCGGCGGCAACGGACGCCCCCGCAGCGCCTCCAGGAAGTAGAACACCAGGTGCCCGCCGTCGAGGATCGGGATCGGGAACAGGTTGATCAGCCCGAGGTTGACCGAGAGCAGCGCGATGAACGACATCATGCTGCCGAAACCGTGCTGCGCCACCTGGCCGGAGAGCTGCGCGATCTTCAGCGGGCCGCCCAGCCCCTCGGTGCCGCGCTGCCCGGTGATGATCTGCGCCACCCCGGCCAACGTCTGCGCCGAGACGTCATAGGTGTGCTTCACCCCATCCGCCACGGCGCGCGCGATCCCCACAGGCCGCAGCGCGCTGGTGATGCCCAGAACGCCGATCTTGCCGCCGCCGCCGTCATCGATCGCGGCCGGCGTGGCCAGCAGCGTCTTGGCCGCCCCTGCCCGCGTCACCCCGATCTG
>CAXSFF010000771.1:0-2736 GCA_964236035.1 uncultured Acetobacteraceae bacterium | reverse complement strand
GGCCGGGATGCACGGCGGCGGCGCGGGTGAGGAAGCTCAGCGGGCTGAGGGGAACGTAGTTGGCCGGCGTCTTGGCGAATTCCTGCACGCGACGTCTCCTACCATTTTGATCGCGTCATCCAGTCAGCGCGAGTCAGCATCATTGTAAAGAGCCTGGACGAGTGGCTGCCTTCTGCTTCAGTGCGTCATTGAGCTGCTGAAAGTCTCGGACCAGCTTATCGCAAGCTACTTTCGTGCCACCGCAGAGAACGTCCATCTTTACGAGAAGCTTGGAGCCTTCGACAGTGATCTGACGTTTGACTACGGCCGGGCTGGCCGGATTGTCTGCCGGCGTGAATGACCAAAGCGCGTGTGAGGCCTTGTCGTCAGCGATAATCCAACCGCCCTGGGTGGTTATCGAGACCTCGAGTCGTTTCGACAGGGCGCGTAGCGCCTCCGCCGGTGACGCATACCCGATCGTCGACCCGGCCTGCTCTTGGAGCGGCGGCAACTGGGCAGATGCTGCTGCCGAGAGACCGCCTAGAACAAGGCTCACCTGCACGATGCAGGCAAACCCACCTTTAGCTTGCCTTTCACGTCGGCTACGCCGTTGCGGGCGCCAGAAATTCGCGATCGAACCTGGCAAGCTCTTCGCGAGCAATGCGCCAAGCATCGCCATCTACTTTCATCTCCTAAAACCCGAACATGTGGTCCAGCGAGAACCCGCCGCGGTCATCCATCAGGCCATGATAGCCGAACAGGCGGCAGGTCGCGTCACGAATCAGCACGTAGCCGCATTCGCCAGCCTGTCGCAGTAGCATATCGCCGAACACCTCGTGCGGCCAGACCATCGCGGAGCCGGAACAGGCGATCGCCAGCGTCCGCTCGGCGATCACCTCGCCCGCGGAGTCGTGCAGCAGCAGCGTCGTCGTCGACAGCGGCTCCCACGCGGCGGAGGCGGCGTAGATCAGGCAGGCGAAGCTGCGCCGCGCGCCCTGCCCCAGCCTCAGGAACAGCCGCGTCGTCAGCCCGGGTGGCGGGCCGTTGTATGATTGCGGCTCGTCCTTGTAGGTCATCAGCGTATTGAAGATGTGGCCGCCGAAGCTGGTCTCCGCCGCGTGGCCGCTGCCGCGGTCCTGGTAGCGGACCAGCGCGTGCATCCAGCCATCCGCGCCACCGCCGTCGCGGAAGTCGTAGACCAGCTCCGCATGCCCACCCTCCGCGTCCAGTTCGGCCAGGTCCAAGGCCAGGTCGTGGTTGCGCGGCAGGCGGCCCAGGAAGCGCTCGGCCACCAGGCGGCCCGCCGGGTCGAACACGTCGACGCGCAGCGGCAGGTCGGCCTGCGACTCGGCCATCGGCGTCGGCTGCACCACCGTGCTGAACCGCGCCCGCGGCAGCACGGGGAACGGCAGCAGGAAGCCGCGCCCCAGCAGGTTCGACAGCGCAGGGATGCCGCGGTCCGGCTGCAGGTCCGCCCGCTCGACGTTGACGTGGGCGATGCGGGTGCGCCCGTTCTGCACCACCTCGTAGCGCGGGCGCACGAAATGCCGCCCGGCGCGCAGCTCGATCTGCGCCGGCCACCGCAGCCCGGGCAGCAGGTCCGCCACATCCACGGGCACGCTGGCGAACGGCGGCACCTCGCGGTCCAGTGTGACCGGCGACTCCGCGCCCATGCGGTCGAGTGCGATGGCGCCGGCGGGGATCGGCGCCGCGTGGCTGTTCTGCACCCACAGCAGCACCCGCTCGTCCGGCCGCGGCGCCGGCAACCCGGCGTAGCGGTCCGACGGCCAGGCGTTGGCGTCGTGGGTGCAGGACAGGCTCGGCTCGCCATCGCGGCCATAGGTGTCGAGCGCGTACTTCACCACGTCGTGCCCGGCGACGCCGATCGCGTGGATGAACAGCTGGCCGCAGAACGCCGGCAGGCCGAACCGCGCGCGCACGGCGGCGGAGTCGATCGCGACACCGCCGGCGCCGGGCGGCAGCGCCTGCTCCCACTCCGCCAGCACGCCGCCATCCGCCGCGAACAGCCGCAGCCACAGCCGCACCGCGGCGGCGCCGTAGCCGGCCCAGTAGTTCGCCGTCACCAGCCGGGTCGAAAGCCCGTCCTGGTCGCGGAAGAAGGCGTAGTTGGTGGCGAAGTTCAGCCGGTCGAGGTAACGCCGCCGGTTGGTCAGCATCGCATCCGGCAGCCGCGTCTCGTCCAGCGTCACCAGCTCCATCGCGGCGGGCAGCAACGGCGCGATCCGCGCGCGCAGCCGCCCGGCGTCGAAGCTCGCCACCAGCAGCGTGTCGGCGCGCGACTGCCCCAGGTCGGTCAGCGCCAGCGCGCGGCAGCCGGCACGCACCTGGCCGAGCCGCTCGGTGTCGTGGACGTAGACCTCAACCGGCGCCGGCATCTCCGGGTGCAGGGCGAACAGCGCGTCCGCGACGCCGTCCGGGTCGTACACCGCCAACGTGCCGCGCAACCCGGCGGCCAAGCGCGCGATGGCCTCCGCCGCCAGCGGGTGGGCGAACGCCTTGTATTGCACGTTGCCGCCCTGCCGCGCGTCGAACGTCCTGATGTCGAGCATGATCCTAGAACCCCAACCGGCGGCGCATGGCGTCCGCCGCTTCCTGCGTGTCGTCCAGCGGGGACGTGTGCCACATCTCCAGCCGGCCGGCGAAACTGCGGACGCGGCCGTCGGCGCGCAACCCCTGCGTGAACAACCCTATCCTGCGGGAGCGTCCGGGCAATTCGGCCAGCAGCACGGGGGCCGC
>CAXSFF010000770.1:0-2737 GCA_964236035.1 uncultured Acetobacteraceae bacterium | reverse complement strand
CCTTGCCGTAGGCCTCGGTGATGAAGCCCACCCGCAGCGCGTGCGCGCTCAGCCGGTCGAGGCCTTCCACCTCAAGTCCGGCGAGACGGACCCGGCAGGCCAGGATCTGCCGCACCGCGTCCGGGTGCAGCGCCGCCTCGCCGATCCGGTCGGCGGTGCTGATGCGGCGGAACAGCGGACCGGCCTTGCGCTTGGCGACTTCCTGCCAATCATTGAAGGCCCGGTGCGGGCATGTTTCAACATGCCGGCCCCGCGGCAGCCCGATCTCTGCCCCCTGCCCCGCCTGATCGGTCTTGCCGCGGGCAATGCGCAGCCGGAGCCCGCCGGCAACGACGGCCACGTCCTCCACCTGCAGCGCCACCAATTCGGAGCGGCGCAGCGCGGCGGCGAAGCCGATCAGCAGCAGGGCGCGGTCGCGCCGGCCGCGGGCGCTGCGGTCGCAGGTGCCGACCAGCTGGCGCAGCATGGGCAGCGTGAGGGCGGCGGCTTTCTGCACTGGGCGCCCGTGCGTGCGCAGCAGGCCCTGCAGTGGCTCCTGGATGTCGCGGTGCGCGGTGTTCCAGGGCAGGTCGTTGAAGCGGTGCATCTTGCCGATGGCCGACAGGCGCCGGCGTACCGTGGTGGGCGCGTGGGTTGCGGCCAGGCTGGCAAGGTAGGCACCGACCGTCGCCGGCTCGGCGGGCACAGGCGTGAACCCGGCGGCCGCGCACCAAGCGGAGTAGTGCGTCCAGTCGGCCTTATAGGCGCGCAGCGTGGCAGGTGCGGCGGCCTTGCGGCTCAGCGCCTGCGCAGCCTCCAAGGCGGCCTGGCCCATCGCGCTCGGCTGAAACCGGGCCGACGGCGCTTGCAGTGCGGGCACGATCTCGCCGACGGCGGCGGTAGCACGATCGGGAGGTAAATCGCTCATCAACTCAGAATCTGCCATGGTATGGCGGAAGGCAAGCTAACTAAATATACTACACGCGATAAATGGTATTATCGCGCGTAGGTCACCGCAACATAGGCGCAGAAGCTCCCGGAATGGAACTGTCTTCCACACTAAAGCGCCGCGCGAGCGCTCCTCCACACCGAATTTACCACTTTGCTAGGCTGCGCCGACGTCACGCAGGCCGCCTTCGCCCGCCTGGCCAGCAGCGCGGCTCGTCAGATCAACAACCGGGCGGGCGGCTGTGCCGCGATGGGCGACGCTGCTAGCGACCGCATTGCCCAAGAACTCGCCATCTGATGGAGCTTGAATGTGACCGCCAAGATCAGGAGCAGGTCGCACGATCCAGGAGGCGCAACCGGCATTTGCTCGGATGAAGTGCACGCAGTCGCATGATCTCGAGAAAGCGACAGCAGCTGTCGATCGTGCTGGTCGGCCATCCCAAGCTGCGCAACGACCTGCGCCGGCCGAAGATGGAGGAGATCGGCGACCGGACCACGGTGTTCGAGTTCGGCGGCCTGCGCGACCGGCAGCGCGACTACATCGACTGGGTGCTAAAGGCGTCGCTCGAGAACGGCTTGCTGCCGGACGACGTGATCACCGACGGGGCGGCCACCCTGCTCGCGGCCAAGCTCAAGACACCGCTGCAGATCGGCCAGCACCTCGTGCGCGCGTTCGAGGCCGGCTTCGAGTTCGGCGCCAAGCCGGTCGACGTCGGCGTGGTGGAAGCGGTGCTGTCGCGCCAGCTCGACGAACTCGAGCCGCAGCTGACCCGCAACGGCTACGACGTGCGCAGCCTGGTCGAGCAGTTCGATGCCAAGCCGGCCGAGATACGCCAGTTGCTGCGCGGCGACCTGGACCCGGGCCGCTCGCAGGAACTGCTGGATCAAATGCGCGCGGCTGGGCTGCCAACGTGACAGGCTCCATCAGAAGTACATTGTTCCCGACGACTGTGCTTGTTCTTGTGGGTGCGTTGTTGCCAGGATGCAGTGCCTTCGTAGCCGCCGGCAACGTCACCGCGGCCATGATCAAGACCGAGCTGTATCCGCCAGCGTACGTAAACCTGCCGTTCCAGGCTGGGGTGAAAGGCACCGTCCTGGAAACTCAATTCCGTGTTCTGACTACTGCGAGCTACACGTTTTACCTGAAGCTTTACTTCCGAGCGACTGACGAACAAGATCGGACACGCATTGAAAATCTGGCTGGGGATGGTAGTCGCGACAGGAACGGCCGGTCAGTTAACACTGGGCTACCAATTCCTGTTCGGCTGAGCGTGGGTCGTTTCAGCGATGGAAGCGGTGAGTGGTCTGTTCTCAGCGAGGTATTCACGAATCATGACTTAGGTGATTACAATACAACTTACTATTCCAAGATCATCGACGGCTTGCGACTTGACCCTGGCGTTTACAAGATGAGGATCGAAGCGTTGCAGGATATTGCAGAACTCAACGGGGTGCAGGTGCATTTCGATATGCATACTCAACATTTTCTACGCTAACTCGCCTATAGGGTGCGGCCGCATCATCAACCCCCTCGATCTCAAGCACTGTGCGTCGGGCCACACGGTCTCACATCCGTTTCAGTGATCTTGCACCCAATCTCCAACAGCTTGCGTCAGGCACCCGCGCCAGTCTCAATCAATGTGCGTCGGAAAGTGACCCTGATTGCGCGTCGCGGCGTACATCATTGCGTGCTGCCACACGTAGCCTGCCAGGCAAAAGCCTGAAGCCCGGCGATGGAACGTCAAACCTCCTCCACCCGCTCCACCCCCGGCACCACCTTCAACGCCTGCGCCAGCCGCGGCGTCACCTG
>CAXSFF010000769.1:0-2740 GCA_964236035.1 uncultured Acetobacteraceae bacterium | reverse complement strand
GGGGCAACCGGGTATGCTGTGGAGTTCGCTGGCCCGGCCATCACCGCGCTGCCAATCGAGGGCCGCATGACGATCTGCAACATGGCGGTCGAATGCGGCGCGCGCGGGGTGGTCATGGCACCAGACGAGGCCGTGTTCGCCTGGCTGCACGGCCGACCCCGTGCGCCCCAAGGCGCCGCCTGGGAGCAAGCCGTCGCCGTCTGGCGCGGCCTGCACAGCGACCCCGAAGCTGTGTTCGGGCGCGAGATCACGCTAGACGCCGCCGAGATCGAACCGATGGTGACATGGGGCACCAGCCCGGATCAGGCGTCGGCCATCGGCGCGCGCGTGCCGGACCCAAAATCCGAGCCGGACCCCAACAAGCGCCGCAACATGGAGCGCGCCCTGGCCTACATGGATCTCGTACCCGGCGCGGCGCTGTCAGACGTGCTCATTCAGCGCGCGTTCATTGGTTCCTGCACCAACGCCCGGCTCTCGGACCTGCGTGATGCCGCCCGCGTGGTTCGCGGGCACCGGGTCGCTGCCTCGGTCCGCGCCATGGTGGTGCCCGGCAGCTCCGAAGTGCGCCGGCAGGCGGAGGCGGAGGGGCTGGATAGGGTGTTCTTGGACGCCGGATTCGAGTGGCGGCAGTCCGGCTGCTCGATGTGCCTCGCCATGAACGACGACATGCTGTCGCCCGGCGAACGCTGCGCCAGCAGCACCAACCGCAACTTTGAGGGCCGCCAAGGTGCGGGTGGACGCACGCACCTGATGAGCCCGGCCATGGTTGCCGCCGCCGCCATCACCGGCCACCTCGCCGACGTCCGCCAGCTCGCCGTCCGGGAGAGCTAGGCCATGGAGCCCTTTGTCAGTGTGAGCGGCGCCGCCGCCGCCCTGCCGCTCGCCAATATCGATACTGACGTCATCATGCCGAAGCAGTTCCTCAAGGGGATCGACCGGGCTGGGCTCGGCGCGGGCGCGTTGTATGATTTGCGGTTCGACGGCGCCGGCCAGGTCCGTCCGGAGTTCGTATTGAACCGCCCAGCGTGGCGGGAGACCTGCTTCCTGGTGGTTGGGCCGAACTTCGGCTGCGGCTCCTCGCGGGAACACGCGGTGTGGGGCCTGATGCAGCTCGGCATCCGGGCGGTGCTGGGCACAAGTTTTGCAGGAATCTTCGCCGACAACGCCGCGAACAACGGCCTGCTGCTGGTCACCTTGCCCGAGACGGATGTGGCAGCTCTGCTGGAGCGCGCGGGGGATACGGACCGCAACGGGTTAACGGTCGACCTGGCGGCAGAGACGATCACCGGGGACGGCCTCCGCTTCTCGTTCACGATCGATGGATTGCGCCGGGATTCCTTGATGCGCGGTCTGGACGCCATCGGCTCCACCCTGGAACATAAAGGCGCGATCCGGTCCTTCCAGCACGCGTACCTGGCCGCGAACCCATGGCTGGGAGCGTAGGCATGAGCGCCGAACCGTTCCTGCCGGGCTTCGAGGGCCGCGAGATCGAGACCGAAGGCGCCCGCATCTACGTTGCAGTGGGCGGCGCCGGCCCACCCTTGCTGCTGCTGCACGGCCACCCGCAGACCCACGTTACCTGGCACAAGATCGCCCCGGCGCTGGCCGAACGTTTCACCGTCGTCCTTCCCGACCTGCGCGGCTACGGCGATTCCGCCAAGCCGGAGGGCGGCGAGCGGCACGTGAACTATAGCAAGCGGGCGATGGCGGCGGATCAGGTCGAGGTGATGCGCCAGCTGGGGTTCGACCGCTTCCCCGTAGCCGGGCACGACCGTGGCGGACGCGTGGCGCACCGCATGGCGCTCGATCACCCCGGCGCCGTAGAGCGCCTCGCCCTCTTCGACATCGCCCCAACCGCCACGATGTACGCCCGCACCAGTAAAGAATTCGCCACACGGTATTTCTGGTGGTTTTTCCTGATCCAGCCCGCCCCATTGCCCGAGCGGCTGATCCAAGCCGACCCAGAGTTCTTCCTGCGCACCCACATTGAGGGCCAAAGCAAAACCTCGGGATCCACCAGCGAAGCGGTGTTCCAAGAGTACCTCCGCTGCTACTCCGACCCGGCCTGCCGCCACGCCATCTGCGAGGACTACCGCGCCGCCGCCTCTATCGATTTGGAGCACGACGCTGCGGACAGCCTCAACTGCATCAAGGTGCCGCTGCTGGCGCTGTGGGGCGCCAAGGGCACGGTGGGAGCGCTCTACGACGTAATCGAAACCTGGCGCGAAAAAGCCCAAGACGTCCGCGGCCGCGCATTAGACTGCGGTCACACGCTGCAGGAGGAGGCTCCTGGTGAGGTGCTGCGTGAGCTGCTAGCGTTTATTGTAGAAGGCGTGCCCCGATGACTGTGGCATCTCCGCCCCCCATGTCTGAGTCAAACGCTAAACACCTGAAAAGAAGGGTTAGCGTGGTGCATGGATTGGGCGGTGGTGCTGAGGCACAGGGTGACGTAGGGGATCGCCCTCCCAAACTCCGGATGCCCATCTTGCCATTCAAGGGCGTTGGTGCGTGGATGCCCGGGTAGCCTAACCCTGGTGAGGCAGGCATGTTCCTGTCATGCCATTCAAGCACAATGCTTCTCGTCGTCACCACATTCCGCGGGCGCGCTATCGGGTCACGAACTGGCGGGCCTACGAGGCGGGACTGCGCCGGCGGGGTGACCTGACGTTCTGGGTCGAGGAAGCAGCGCTGGCGGGATGGCAAGCGCCGCGCCGGAGCACGCCAGGTGGCCAGCCGCGCT
>CAXSFF010000768.1:0-2741 GCA_964236035.1 uncultured Acetobacteraceae bacterium | reverse complement strand
GAACCGTCCGTCGCCAGGATGGTCAGGCTGCCGTAATCAGTATGCGCGCCCGCCCGAATCTGCCCCGGCTTCGGGGGCACGCTCTGCTTGGGGTAATGGTTCACGGTCAGCGCGGAAATCTGCCGGTCGAGCTTGTCGTCGAAGAAGGTCTCCGGCAGGTCGAGGGCGAGCGCGAACAAACGCATGAGCGTCGACGCCAGCGTAGTGCAGGCTGCGTAGTAGGTCTCGAAAGCGGACCGCAGCTCGGGCGGGTTCTGGGGCCAGCGGTTGGGGGTGAAGAACCGCACCGCAGCCGGCTGGGTGTAGTAGAGGTCGCCCGGGACGGCTTCGGACCCGGTGACGAACGATTCCCGCAGGTCCGGAGGCAGGTCCTGGCCAGCCCTGGCCAGCGTCGAACTACCGGCGCTGCGATACCCCCGCGTCGCCTGCCCGGGGATGATCGCCACCTGCATCTTCTCGTCCTGCGGACGGTAGAAGAACTTGCGCGCCTCTCCATCGACTGCGTCGATCACCTCGCTCGGGATGCCGTGCCCCGTCACCATGAAGAAGCCGGTGTCCTCGCAGGCAGCCCCGATCTGCTTGGCGATGGCAAGACGCGCCGCCTCGCTGCCGTTGCGAGCAGGACTGATGTCGATGACCGGAACAATACTCATGAAGCTCCACTCCCCTCAGTCAACCGCCCCTGTTCGGGCGCTTTATCCGAGGGCGAGGAATACTCTCGACCCGCCTCAGCCACAATTGCCCATTTGCGATCGGAGCGAGCGCGATAAGGCATAAGTCGCACGTGCGGATGGCAGGCCAGCGTCTTGACAGGTTGCGGCTTTTCAACATACGCAACAGCATTGGCTAATTACGAGCGGTCATGCGGAACATGAAATTGGACGTGCGCCTAGCAAGCCTGGACGCCTGTGCGGTGTCCGACGCGATGGATCGTCTCGGGATATCCGGCTCCGTCACCTCGCTGCTGCGCCTCGCCACCAAGAAACGTGTCTCTGGCAAGGTGATGACGGTGAAGCTGGCCGCGGGAGCAGCCCCGGGAGGATCGCACCGGCACTTGTGCACGGGGGCGATCGAGGCGGCCGAGGCGGGATCGGTCATCGTCGTGGAGCAGTCGACCGGCATCGACTGCGCCGGTTGGGGCGGCGTGCTCAGCAATGCCGCCGTCGCACGCCAACTGTCCGGCGTGATCGTCGAAGGGCCGGCCCGCGACATCGACGAGGCGGACGAGTTGGGGTTCCCCGTCTTCGCCAGGCGGGCGACCTGCCGAACGGCCCGGGGCCGGGTCTATGAGGAGAGTTTCGGCGGACCGGTGCGCATCGGCGAGGTCGAGGTGAATGCAGGCGACTACGTGGTGGCCGACGCTAGCGGCGCCGTCTTCATCCCCGCCGCCCGGGCCGAAGAGGTGGTGAGCCTCGCGGAGTCGATCGTCGCGCGCGAGCAGCTGATGACCCAAGCCGTTCGCGCCGGGCAGCCGGTCAGCGTCGTCATGGGCGCCGATTACGAGAAGATGTTGGAACCTGCCCGATGAGCGCCGCCAAGGACGCAGGCGCGGAGCGGGCGTCCAAGCTGGACACCGCCGCCTTGAGCGACGCCATGGACAAGCTCGGCATCGCCGGTCAGTGCCTCGGGATCAAGCCGCGCGATCATGGCTTCCGCCTGGTCGGGCGTGCCTTCACCATCCGTTACGCTCCTGTCGGCCAGCCAGCCGGCAGCGTGGGCGACTACATCGACGACCTGGCGCCCGGCACGGTGGTCGTCATCGACAACGGCGGCCGCGAGGACGCCACGGTCTGGGGCGATATCCTGACCTTTCTCGCCCACAAGAACGGCCTGGCGGGCACCGTGATCGACGGCGCGTGCCGCGACACCCACCTCTGCGTCAAGCTGGGCTATCCCGTGTTCAGCCGCAGCTATTCGATGCGCACGGGCAAGGACCGCGTCCAGGTCGAAGGCTATGGCGACACTGTCAACGTGGGCGATGCGCGGGTAAGCCCGGGCGACCTGATGGTCGGCGACGCCGACGGCGTGCTGGCCATCCCGGCGCAGCACGAGGAGGCGATCCTCGCGGCGGCCGAGGCCGTCAGCCGGGCCGAGGACGACATCCGCAACCTGCTCTCGCAGGGGGTCCGGCTCGACGAGGCGCGACAGAAGCTGCAGTACCACAAGCTTCAGACCGCAACCGAGCGATGAACTCCGTCGCCGTCCGCCGCTTCGCGCGTGCGCCCGCTGAAACGATCGCGGGCCTCGCCGCCCTGGGCGTCGCCACCGTGCATGAAGCGCAGGGGCGTACCGGCCTCTTGGCGCCGGACATGCGTCCTATCCAGGCCGGCGCGCGTGTCGCGGGCAGCGCCCTGACCGCGTGGGTCCACCCGGGCGACAACTGGATGCTGCACGTGGCGCTCGATCTCGCCGAACCCGGCGACATCCTGTTGGTGGCCGTGAGCGCCGCCAACGCCGACGGCATGTTCGGCGACCTCCTGGCCGAGTTCGCCGCCGCGCGGGGCGTCCGGGCGCTGGTCAACGACGCGGGCGTGCGCGACGTCGCCGCCTTGCGCGAGATGAAGTTCCCCGTCTGGTCCAGGGCAATCTCCGCCAAAGGCACGGTGAAGGAGACCCTGGGCAGCGTGAACGTGCCTATCGTGTGCGGAGGTCAGTATGTCCGGCCCGGGGACGTGGTGGTGGCTGACGACGACGGGGTCGTGGTCGTCCCGCGGCAGCAGGCGAACGCCGTGCTGGCGGCG
>CAXSFF010000767.1:0-2745 GCA_964236035.1 uncultured Acetobacteraceae bacterium | reverse complement strand
GCCACCATGCTGCCGGGCATCGAACTGCTGCGGTCCTTGGCCGAATACGAGCAGGCGGCGGGAGGCGGCTGGTGAACGCCGAGGTGGACGCGTTGCCGGACATGACATGCTGGCGCGGTTGAAGCTGGTGGCGATGCGCGACCGGCTCGACGGCCTGCTGGACGAGGCGGCGCGCGGCGACCTGTCCCTGCGCGAGATCCTGGCGTTGCTGTGCCGAGCGGAGGTGTCGCACCGCGAGGAGCGACGCATCCAGATGGGCACGGGGATCGCCAAGTTTCCGCACCAACGCACGCTGGAGGGGTTCGACTTTGCCGCCCAGCCCTCGCTGGACGCCAAGCAGGTGCGCGACCTAGCCGCCTGTCGCTGGGTGGCCAACAGCGACGCGCTGCTGATCCAGGGGCCACCCGGCGTCGGCAAGACGCACCTGGCCATCGCCCTCGGCCGTGAGGCGATCCGCCACGGCTACTCGGTGCTGTTCACCCCGGCGACGGCGTTGGTGACCACGCTGGTCAAGGGGCATACGGAAGGCAGACTGGAGCAGCGCCTGAGCCAACTCGCCAAGCCGAAGCTGCTGATCATGGACGAGTTCGGCTACCTGCCGTTCGAGCCCGCGGCGGCGCATCTGCTGTTCCAGCTTGTCAGCCGCCGCTACGAGCGGGGTAGCATCCTGATCACCTCCAACCGCGCCGTGGGCGACTGGGGCACGGTGCTGGGCGACCAAGTCGTGGCGACGGCCATCCTGGACCGGCTGCTGCACCACAGCCACGTGCTGACCATCCGCGGCGACAGCTACCGGCTGCGCGAGAAGCGTCGCTCGGGGCTGCTCAAGGCGACACCCGCACCGGCATCTGCCGGGGCATCACAGTAGCAGAGGTGGATGGGTTCTCAGTGTCGTCTCCGGATGGGTTCCTGATGTCGCTTGATATGCCAGGCGGCCTACAACGCATCCAAGGCGTCCATCGACTACTTCAGCCATGCGTTGCGCAACGAGATCAAGGGCACGGGCGTCAGATGCCGCGCCCGTACTCGCCAGCGCTATGCCACGTGAGATCGTGAGCCATAAAGTGCTTGTTCAACCGCGAGGCCGATCTGTTCCACGAGTTTGGCGGCCTGGCTGTAGATGTGCGGCGCGTTTGGCGGGCCGCCATTGAACATGACGAAGGCCGGCCTGCCCGCGGACTGCGCCAGGCGGGCAATCATCCGCACCGCGTGAAGGTCGAAGGCGGCCGGCCGTCAGGGAATGAGAATCAGGTCGGCGGCGCGCATGGCTTCGGAAGCTTCTGCCTGTGCCAGCGTGGGTGTGTCGATGACAATGAGATCGGCGCCCAGCTTCGCGGCCTTCTCCAGCGTGCGGATGAGGGTAGGGGCTTTGGCTGCGGCGACTGCAGGGTGGTCGTCGTTCTTGCGCCAGACTGCCCAGGTCTCTGCGGTCGCTTGTGGGTCCATGTCGATGAGGGCGACGGACAGCCCGGCCTGGTCGGCAGCAACTGCGACGTGCAGCGGCACAGTCGTCTTTCCGGCTCCACCTTTCTGCGAAACGATGGCAACAATCTTCACGTTACGTACTTGCTCGCTTACGCGTCAACTTGCGTGCGCCGCCAAAGCATTTAAGTTCTTGCCAACGCGCAGGCTCTCTGACGCGTAAAAGCGTAAGCGCCTGCGCGCTTTGCACCAGGCTGGCCGACGGGCTCGACGGGCCTACTCGGCGCCACGTGCAGGCAAGGCTTTGGCAGATTTGCGAGGGCGGCCGCCCCGAAGCCGTGCCGCAGCCCTTTGGGCGAAGCGTGCGGACCATCCAGTCCGGCCGCCACCATGACGCTGTGTACTGCCCGCCACTCGGTCATCCGCGACCAGGGCCACAGCCGGACGCCACGCCCTTTGCCACGCCTTGCCTGCGGCTCGCGGACGCCGTGCACCATGACAAGCGCGTTGAGCAGGGCAGGGGGCCATGACGGCGTCGTGCTGGCGCAAGCTTACGACCGCGCGCAGGCGGCCTGGGGCGACAAGCGCCGTGCCTTCGTGACCGGCGAGATACCGCGCCGCGGGCGGGCGGGCGTGCCGCGATGCTGGATGACGACCCTCGCTGCGCAGGCTCACAGCTTGTTTTGGACGACGAGATTGCGCACCGTGCGCAAGGTCGCAGCAACCGCTCCGAAGTAGTCCGCCTTTACTGCATCACCGCGTTGCTGTTCCGCTGCGGAACCCGCAGTGACATCGGGAAACGTGAGCCCGAAGGTGAACGTCAACAGCAGCCCATAATCTGACTCACTTATGACGTTGGTAATCCAGCCGGCATTGGTCGTGGTATCAATGCGCTCAAATAGTACCTCAATCGGCGGAGTGAAGGTAACTCGCTCCTTGAAACGTTGACCGCCGATGGTGATCTCTCGGAGCAGGCCGCAATCGGTGCGTGACAGCACGTCACAGGTTTGCATTGCGGGGACAAAAGCCAGGGCGTTTTCCGCTTTCATGACGAGGCCGCGCCATATCTGCTCGCGGCTGAGAACCGGTTCGGCGGACGCCGGATTGATCGGCACGGCGGCTGAAAGCGCGTACATGGCTCACTCCAATCTCATCACGACATTTAACTTGCACACTTTACAGGAAGTCAGGAAAGATGGTCAGAGGTGTGTCAATTGGCTCCTTGCAATACTATTCCAGGCATCTTCTCCTCCTGGCGGCCCTCCTGCTTGTCGGCCTGCACGACCCAGTTGCCAATCGACTGCGCCGTTGGCTCGAACTCCC
>CAXSFF010000766.1:0-2748 GCA_964236035.1 uncultured Acetobacteraceae bacterium | reverse complement strand
CCGCGCGCCGGAGCCCTGGGCCGACCGGGTCGAGCGCCAGGGCCACGGCAGCACGGCCGAGGAGCGGATCGCGCCGCGGGACCGCGCGCGCGAGATGCTGCTGATGGGCCTGCGCCTGACGGAAGGGATCGACGCCGCCCGGTTCGCCGTCCGCGCCGGCATGCCCCTGGCAGACGCGCTCGACGCGAGCGTGCTGGAGCAGGCGCTGGACGCGGGCTATCTGAAGGGAGGCGATGGACGGCTGGCCGCGACGGCCGAAGGGCGGCTGCGGCTCGATTCGCTGCTGGCGCAACTGGTCCAATAGCAAATGGCGCCATGGCCCGGACGGGGCGCTTGTCCGGCGGCCCGCCCTGCCCTACCTGAGATGACATGAGCACCGAACCGAACATGCCCACCGGAGAGGATCCCGCTTTGCAGGATGACGCCCGGGCCCACGCCGCGGCACCCGACGCTGGCTCGAGCGAGCCGCTGAACCTTGAGGCCGAAATCGCCAGGCTGATCGCCGAACGCGACGACATGCGCGACCGCTGGCTCCGTGCAGAGGCCGAGATGGCCAATGTGCGTGCCCGCGCCAAGCGAGACGTGGACGACACGCGCCAGTATGCCGTGCAGAAGTTTGCCGCCGACGTGGTGGAGGCGGCGGAGAACCTCCGCCGCGGCCTGTCGAACCTGCCGGCGCAGACGGCGGACGAGCCTGCGATCGTTACCAAGCTGCGCGACGGGTTCGAGGGGGTGGAACGCAGCTTCGTCGGCCTTCTGGAGCGCAACGGCATCCAGCGCATCGACCCCACTGGCCAGCCGTTCGACGCAAACCTGCATCAGGCCATGGCCGAGCAGCCCTCAGACGAGTACCCCCCGGGCACGGTGGTGCAGGCGTGGACCACGGGCTGGACCCTGAACGGGCGCTTGCTGCGCCCGGCGATGGTCGTGGTCTCGAAGGCCGGGTCCGCGTCGGGCACCGAGGCCGCATAGACGGCAAGACAGTTGTGCGCCGCCGGGCCTTGTCCGGTGGGCCTTCGCTGAATACATCCGCGTCGTTACAACCGTAGGGTGGCGTCCGGTGCTTCGGGCCATGCGCCGCTGCTGAGAAAGGAATACCAATGAGCAAGGTCATCGGCATCGACCTCGGGACCACCAACTCCTGCGTCGCGATCATGGAAGGCAGCACGGGCGCGGACGTCCGGGTCGTTGAGAACAGCGAGGGCGCGCGCACCACGCCGAGCATGGTCGCATTCAGCGACAGCGGAGAGCGGCTGGTCGGCCAGAGCGCCAAGCGCCAGGCCGTCACCAACCCGACCAACACCCTGTATGCCGTGAAGCGCCTGATTGGCCGCCGGTTCGAGGACCCGTTGGTGGAGAAGGACAAGGGCATGGTCCCTTACGCCATCGTCCGCGGCGACAACGGCGACGCTTGGGTCGAGGCGCGCAGCGAGAAGTATTCGCCGAGCCAGGTCAGCGCCTTTGTGCTTGGCAAGATGAAGGAGACCGCCGAGGCCTACCTCGGCGAGAAAGTGACGCAGGCGGTGATCACCGTGCCCGCGTACTTCAACGACGCGCAGCGCCAGGCCACCAAGGATGCCGGCCGTATCGCCGGGTTGGAGGTGCTGCGCATCATCAACGAGCCGACGGCGGCGGCGCTTGCCTACGGCATGGACAAGAAGCAAGGCGGCACCATCGCCGTCTATGACCTGGGCGGCGGCACGTTCGACGTGTCGGTGCTGGAGATCGGCGACGGCGTGTTCGAGGTGAAGTCCACCAACGGCGACACGTTCCTGGGCGGCGAGGACTTCGACAACCGCGTGATCGGCTACCTCGCGGACGAGTTCAAGCGCGAGCAGGGCATCAACCTGCGCAACGACAAGCTGGCGCTGCAGCGGCTCAAGGAAGCGGCGGAGAAGGCGAAGATCGAGCTATCCTCCTCCAAGGAGACCGAGATCAACCTGCCGTTCATCACCGCCGACGCCAGCGGGCCGAAGCACCTGGTGATGAAGCTGTCCCGCGCCAAGCTGGAGAGCCTGGTCGACGACCTGATCGAGCGCACGCTGGCGCCGTGCCGCGCCGCGCTGAAGGATGCCGGCGTGACCGCGGGCGAGATCGGCGAGGTGATCCTGGTCGGCGGCATGACCCGGATGCCGAAGGTGATCGAGGTCGTGAAGCAGTTCTTCGGCCGTGAGCCGGCCCGCAACGTGAACCCGGACGAGGTCGTGGCCATCGGCGCCGCGGTGCAGGGTGCGGTGCTGAAGGGCGACGTGAAGGACGTGCTGCTGCTGGACGTGACGCCGTTGTCGCTCGGCATCGAGACGTTGGGCGGCGTGTTCACCCGGCTGATCGACCGCAACACCACCATCCCGACCAAGAAGGCGCAGACCTATTCCACCGCCGACGACAACCAGGGCGCGGTGACGATCCGCGTGTTCCAGGGCGAGCGCGAGATGGCGGCGGACAACAAGCTGCTCGGCCAATTCGACCTCGTCGGCATCCCCCCCGCGCCGCGCGGCGTGCCGCAGATCGAGGTGACGTTCGACATCGACGCCAACGGCCTCGTCAACGTGTCCGCCAAGGACAAGGGCACGGGCAAGGAGCAGCAGATCCGCATCCAGGCTTCGGGCGGCTTGTCGGACAACGACATCGAGCAGATGGTCCGCGACGCATCGACCTTCGCCGACGAGGACAAGAAGCGTCGCGCCGGGGCGGAGGCGAAGAACAACGCCGAATCGCTGATCCACAGCACCGAGCGCCAGCTTGCCG
>CAXSFF010000765.1:0-2752 GCA_964236035.1 uncultured Acetobacteraceae bacterium | reverse complement strand
TCGGCATCCAGTCCAGCCAGGACGGCAGCGCCTCGCCGCGGATCTGGTCGGCGTGCGATGTCGCGCACATCTGGATCAGGCCCAACGGGAAATCCCAGTCGTCGGCGCCGAAGTAGTAGTCGCTGACCGCCAACGTCTTCTGGAACACGGTCTCGTTCGGCTCCCGCATCAGTGCCATCAGCACGGATTGGTTGTGCCGCATGTAGTTGCGCCCGACCTGGCCCGAGCCGTTGGCCAAGCCTTGCGGATGCGCATCGCTGCCTGACCGCAGCAGCAACAATGCCGACGACAGCGCGCCGCAGGCGACGACCACGATATCCGCGGAATAGCGCTCCTCAGCGCCGTCGCGCGTCACGTGCACGGCGCGGACGCTGCGGCCGGCGGCGTCCGTCTCCAGCCGCGACACGTAGGCGTTGGTCAGCAAGGTGAGGTTCGGGTGCGCCGCCAGGGCCGGGTCGACGCACAGCACCTGCGCGTCCGCCTTGCCGTTCAGCAGGCAAGGGAACCCGTCGAACGCGTCGCAGCGGATGCAGATGCTGGTCGGCGTCGGCTTGCCGTCCTTCTCGTCGAGCAGGATGCCCAGCGGCAGGTGGAACGGGTGCAGCCCGGCGCCCCGCATGCTGTCGCTGAGCGCCTCGATGCGCGGCTCGTGCGAGACGGCCGGGTATGGGAACGGGCCGCTCGACGGCGGTTCGTTGGGGTCTTCGCCACGCTGGCCGTGCACGTGGAACAACCGCTCGGCTTCCGCATAGAACGGCTCGAACGCGTCGTATTTCAGCGGCCAGGCTGGCGAGATGCCGTCCTTGTGGCGCACCTCTTCGAAGTCGCCCTCCCGCAAGCGGAACAGCGCTGCGCCGTAGACCTTGGAGTTGCCGCCGACATAGTAGTGCA
The DNA here is from genome assembly GCA_964236035.1 of uncultured Acetobacteraceae bacterium. Classification (GTDB taxonomy): domain Bacteria; phylum Pseudomonadota; class Alphaproteobacteria; order Acetobacterales; family Acetobacteraceae; genus CAXSFF01. The sequence goes on along the minus strand of CAXSFF010000765.1, from coordinate 1,861 downwards.
GCCCGGGATGGAACTCGGTGCCATCCTTGCCGAACCAGGTCTCCTGCGCTTGATACTTGGCGTCGACGAACACCGCCTGGGAGCTCCAGTTCTCCTGGCTGCGGGGCAGGTAGTCGCCGCGCTCGATCAACAGAATCCGTTTGCCAGTCGGCGCCAGGCGCTGCGCCAGGGACGCGCCGCCGGGTCCGCTGCCGACCACGATGACGTCATAATGCCCGCTCATCAGTCGGGCTCCCCGAGCGCGCTGTACATTTTGGCAAGCTGCGGGCTGATCGGCAGGTTGAGCGTCTCGCCGGTCGGCAGCCGGTCGGTGAACCAGCGGTTGTACAGCGCCGTCAGCGTCCCTGCCGCCGCCATGCGTTCGAAGCTGTGGCGGACGAGGTCGGCGAACTCCGTGTCGCCGCGGCGGATGGTGATCGCGTAGGGTTCGAACGACAGGTAATCGCCGACGATGTGGAAGCGCCCACCATCTGGCCGCGCCGCCACATAGCCGGACAGCAGCACGTCGTCCGACGCGAAGGCGTCCGCCTTGCCGGCCGCGAGCATGGCGTAGGCGGCGTCCAGGCCCGGCGTCTCCACCACCTGGATCGGCGGCGACACGGTGTCGGCCAGGCGGTGCATCACCTCGGCATTGGTGGTGCCGGCGGCGACGGCGACGACGTGGCCGGCCAGGTCGCGGTAGGATGCGGCGACTCCCGCCACCAGCAGCTTGGTGCCCGCCAGGAAGAACACGGGCGAGAACGCGACGACGCGGGCGCGCTCGCGGTTGGCGGTGGTTGAGCCGCATTCGAGGTCGACCGCGCCGGCGATGACCTTCGGCAGCCGCGCGTCCGCCGCGACCGGCACATAGACGATGCGCATCCCCATCTGCCACGCCGGCGCGTCAGCTTCCACCAGGTCGCGGTTCAGGAGTCTGGCCACGTCCTCAGCGATGCCATGGCACAGCTCCAGCGAGAAGCCGACCGGCTGCCGCGCCCCGTTCAGGAACGAGAACGGCAGCGCCGCGTCGCGATAGCCGACCAGGATGGTGCCGCGGTCCTGGATCGCCTGCAGCGTCCCCGTCAGTGGGTCGCCATCCTCCGCCCGCGCCGCGCCGGCCCAACCGGCCAGCGCCAAGGCGGTCAGGACGAAGGCGGGGGTGAAGCGCAGGATCACGCGGGCACCAGCTCCATGTCCTCGACCATCTCGCGGCCGTCCTCGTCCATCACCAGCTGCCCCTCCCACTTGGCGACCACGGCTGTCGCCAGCGAGTTGCCGATCACGTTGGTGGCGGAGCGGCCCATGTCGAGGAAGGTGTCGATGCCGAGGATCAGCAGCAATCCTTCCTCCGGCAGGCTGAACTGGCTCAGCGTGGCGGCGATCACCACCAGGGAGGCGCGCGGCACCCCGGCGACGCCCTTGCTGGTCAGCATCAGCGTCAGCAGCATGGCAATCTGCGTCCCGAGCGACAGCTTGATGTCGTAGGCCTGCGCGATGAACACGCTGGCGAAGGTGCAGTACATCATGGTGCCGTCGAGGTTGAACGAGTAGCCGAGCGGCAGCACGAAGCTCGAGATCTTGCGGGAAACGGGGAATTTCGCCAGCTGCTCCAGCATCTTGGGGTATGCCGCCTCCGAACTGGCGGTGGAGAACGCCAGCAGGAACGGCTCCTGCACCAGCTTGACCAGGCGCATGACGCGGGGGCCGAGGATCAGGAAGCCCGTGCAGACCAGCACGATCCACAGGCAGACCAGGCCAAAGTAGAACTCGCCCATGAACTTGGCGTAGTTGAGCAGGATGCCGAGGCCGTTGGTCGCGATGGTCGCCGCCATGGCGCAGAACACGGCGAGCGGCGCCAGCTTCATCACGTAGCCGGTGACGC
>CAXSFF010000764.1:0-2752 GCA_964236035.1 uncultured Acetobacteraceae bacterium | reverse complement strand
GCACCGGTGCACCGGCGCTTCAGCCTCGACGTGCCGGCGCTGGTGTCGCGCGTCATGCGGTTCATGGCCAGCTAGGGTTGGCGCAGCCAGGATTGACGCCAGCTAGGATTGACGGTCGCACCTTGCTTGCATTCCACTGCCGCTAGACCGCTTTGCGCCGATGCCAGAACCGCCGTGCAACACGATGAATCCAGGAAACCTTGAGGGGCAGCCCGGAAGCTATGGACCCGCCCGAGGGGCATGGGCGGACCTCGTTGCTTGCGAGTGTTGCGGATGAGCTGGAAATCGGCAAACGCCTGGGCGAGCTGTCCGGGCCATGCCTCCTGCCGTCTGCTTTCCCCCTGTGTTGAGTGATGGCGGGCCGCCACGAACAATTCGACCTGGATTGCGGCGTTCCAGCCAATTGGAGCAGGCACAGGTTCCTGCATTTCATGCATGTCTCTGCCAGGCACAAATTCCTGTATTGCTCGACGCCGAAGGTCGCCTGCTCGTCCATCCTGCTGACCTTGCAACGGTTCGAGCTGCAAGACAGCACCCTGGCTCATGATCCCTGGGGCGAGGTGCACTACCGCGAGTTTTCGCCGTTGCTGACCCCCCTTCAGGTTCCGGATTTCTGGAGATGGATGCGTGACGCCAGCACCTTCAAGTTCTGCTTCGTCCGGAACCCGTACGACAGGCTGCTTTCGGCTTACATCGACAAGATCATGGGCGGCGGCGGCTTGCAGGCCAAGTTCCACGCTGCCCTCGGGCGCGAGGGGGACATCAGCTTCGACGACTTCATCGACGTCATCGCGGACGAGCCGGCCGAGGAGATGGATGCCCACTACGCCGTCCAGTGCCAGCACACGTTCCAGCCCTGCGTCCCATACGACTACATCGGGCGTTTCGAGCGCCTTCCGGAAGGCTTGGCGGAGATCGGGCGCCGGATCGGGATGGACTTGCAGAAGTATGAGGCGCGGCTCGACCCCCACAAGACCGGCCCCAAGCTGTATGCGGACTACTACACCCCTCGGACGGTCCGACTGGTCCAACGCAGGTTCGCCGAAGACTTCGAGGCATTTGGCTACCCGCTGTCCGTCCCCGATTAGGTCCGCCTGATCGAGGCAGCTACGGATCAGCGCGGGGACGAAGGCCAAGGCAGCCGGCCGGTTCGCCTGCATCCGCCGGCTTGCCCGCATCCAGGGTCAAGGCTGGCGTTGCCGCCCAAGCGAAGCTGTCCGCAGGATGCGAAGGAGCGACCGCGGCCGGGGAAGCGGCGCCGGGATGTCCGCCAGCGCGGCGGACCGCACCACCCATTGGTGCGCCGCAACCCGCTTGCAGACATCGTCCACCAGCACCGCGGCTGGGACAGGCGTCAGGTCGCTGCCGCTGCCGCTGCCGGTGAAGGACTCGACGAACTCGATCCGCTGCTCCAGCAGCTCGCACATGCTGACCTGCGTCGGGTTGATCCTGTTCGCCCCGCCATCGTAGGACCGCCGGTCGCCCACCTCCAGCACCATGATCCCGGGATGGCAGAACAGCGAATTGTGCAGGTTGCTGCCGGCAAACCCGACAAGTGCGGACGCCCCGGCAAAGACCTTAGCCTGCTCGGCCGGCGAGTGCTCGATCCCGTTGACAACGAGGAAGCCGCGGCTGGCCAGCATCCCGTAGGCTTCCTCTTCCGCCGGATGCTGCCGGCGGTTGCCTGACGGCCGGCAGGCGACCATGGGCCGCGTTGGCTGCTCGGCGTCGGCGATGCTGGTCCGGATCGCGGCATAGACGCCGGCCATCTCACCGGCCATCGCAGGGTTGCCGAGGGGAGGAGCATAGACCGAGAGGCGTTCAGGCACGATCAGGTGGTTGAACCGCATCGCGGCCGTCTGCAGGGCGAGCGGCCTGTCGCCCCATCCAGCCGCGGCGAGCAACGGCTTGAATTGCTCCCAGCTCCTCATGAACGCTCTGCCGTCCTTTCCCTGCGCGAACGCGGTGAACACGACCGGGCATTGCGGCAGGTCCGGCGCCATGGCGGCCGTGCTCAGGGTTTCGTAGAGGAAGTGCCCCCACATCGAGAAGAAGTGGCCGCCATAGATCGCGGTGTCGTAGCCGGGGACGCTCCATGGGTAGTCGTCCGGACGGATCGAGACCGGGTCCACATGCCGCCAGTGGCCCAGCCAAGACGACCGGAGCGACGACAGTATGAGGGAACCGTCGCGGCGGTATGCGGCCCCGGTGAGCGTGCTGGCGTCGAAGTCGAACATGGGCGCCGTGAGGATGCATCCAGGCTCGTTGACCCAGGACGGCTTCAGGTCGCGCCGCAGGAACGATTGCAGGCTGCTCGAAGCGTCGGCCATATGGATCAACCTACTTCAGACAGGGATGCAAGCGCGGCTGCCGCTGAGTCGGGCGCACCATACGGTTTTGGAGCGAGGCCCACAATTGTGGCGCGGTCGGGCGCACGGCGGTCGCTTGGGCGGTGACCAGGGCCTGTTGGGGCTTGATCCAGGACACAATGGCTGCTGGTGGAATGCGTTTTCAGTTCAGTTGCCGCCGGGATTTCCAGGACTGACTCCTGCGCTGGCAGTTCCTGGATCGCCATGCTGCAAGCGCGGCTCGCGATGACGGCGTCCAGGCCGTTGTGCGGTCGAAAGGGCGGGGGCAACGGGCGATCTTGCTGACCTGCTCCGGCTTTCTTCTCACATGGAAACACCTGGGTTCTCCGGCCAGTCGTGCCGGGGGTAGCGCCCGCGCATGTCCTTGCGCGCATCGGCCCAGG
>CAXSFF010000763.1:0-2754 GCA_964236035.1 uncultured Acetobacteraceae bacterium | reverse complement strand
GTGCTGGTATGTCCAGCGCCTACAGCAGCGCCATTCCCAAGGAGGCGCAGTGGCGCAAGCATCCTTCGGCAACGGTCCGGCGGCGTGAGGCGGCCAAGGCGCCGGCCCGCGCAGCCGCTTGAGCAAGCCAGCCTTTGGTGCCGTCGAGCAGCGGTGTGGCGAGGAGAGCACGTGTGAGAGGCTGACGCTTTGCCCGGCATTGTTCCGAGAACGCGGACGGAAGGAATATGGGTTCACCTATCGGAGAAGCATGATTAGGCTTCGGTCCGGCTGAAAGGCGCGCTCGGTCAGCGGCTCGCAGCCGGGGCGCGCAGCCGAGGGGGATGGATGAACAGCGAAGCATCGTCGGCATCGGGCCTGATCGTGCGCCTGGAGCAGATGCGCTTCTCGCGGTGGCACCGCAACCTGGCGGTCCTGGCGTCGGTCGGCGTGCTGTTGGACGCGGCCGATTTCGCGCTGTTCGGCGCGGCACTCCCCGCCATTGCGCAGGAGTTCGCCCTCGACCACGGGCAGGCCGGACTGTTGGCCACCGTGGGGCTGGTCGGCGCGTTCCTGGGCGCGCTGTTCTGGGGCACGGTCTGCGACTACATCGGCCGCCGCACCGCGTTCGCCACCACGGTCGGCATCTTCGCCGTCTTCACGGGACTGGTCGCCGCCGCGTGGAGCGTGGTCTCGCTCGGCGCGTTCCGCTTCGTCGCCAACTTCGGCCTGGGCGGCGAAATCCCGGTGGCCCTCACCATCACGTCCGAGTTCATGCCGGGCCGGATGCGCGGCAAGGTCGCGAGCACCGTGCTGGCGGCGTTCCCGCTCAGGCTGGCCCTGGCTGCCGGGCTCGGCCTCGTGATCCTGCCGCGGTACGGTTGGCGGGCGCTGTTCGCGGTCGGCGTGCTGCCGGCCGCCGTGCTGCTGTTCGTGCGCCGCGCCATGCCGGAATCCGTGCGCTACCTGATCAGCCGCGGGCGCGTGCAGGAGGCGGCCCGGACCGTCGAGTTCATCGAGGCGCAGGCCGGCGTCGCCGCGAACGCGGAACCCGTCACGGCGCCGGGTGCGCTGCAACCCGATGTGGGCGTGTCGCCGGGCGTCACCGTGACGCAGCTGCTCACGCCCGGGCGCCGGCGCCGCACCATCCTCGCCTGGGTGGTGTCGTTCTGCTATCTGTGGTCGTCGAACGGCATCCTGTTCATGCTGCCGACGATCCTGACGCAGCGCGGCCTCCCGCTTGGCCAGGCGCTGACGTTCCAGCTGATCCAGGGGCTGGCCGGGTTCTTCGGCTACTCGGCCTGCGGCTTCCTGATCGACCGCTTCGGGCGGCGCCCGGTCCTGTTCCTGTACTTCTTCGTGGGAGCGGGCTTCCACCTGTGGTTCGCGGAGGCGTCCGGCGTATGGTCGTACGTCGCCATCGCGCTGGTCGGGGTCGTCAACCCCGGCGTGTTCGGGGCGTTGGGCGTGTATGTGGGCGAGCTTTACCCCACGCATCTGCGCGCGACGGGGATCGGCTGGTTCTTCGGCATCGGCCGCATCGGCTCTTTCCTCGCGCCCGCGGTGATCGGCTTCATGCTGTTGAACGGGGCCGGCCGCTACGTCCTTCACACCTTCGCTCTCACCTTCCTGATGGCGGCGTTCGCCGTCCTGGCCATCGGCATCGAGACCAAAGGGCTAGCGCTGGAGCAAATCACGGCGGATGCGCATTGAGCGCCGGCTCGACCCTGAATCTCGAAGGCGCGACATAGGAGCGACCATGCCGATCATGCAAATCCGCGGAGCGGCCATCAACTACGCCGTGCTTGGCGACGCCGGTCCCTGGGTGGCGCTGACGACGGGAGGACGCCGCGGCCAGCAGGAGTTCGCGTCGCTGGGCGGCAAGCTGGCGCGCCTGGGCTTCCGGGTGCTGCTGCACGACCGCCGCAACACGGGGGCGTCGGACATCGTGATCGCCGGCGCGGACAGCGAGGAGACCATATGGGCCGACGACCTGCTGGCGCTGTTGACCCAGCTCGACGCTGCGCCGGCGTTCATCGGCGGCGCGTCGTCCGGTTCCCGGCTGAGCCTGCTGTTCGCGCTGCGCCATGCTGCGGCGGCCAGGGGCCTGCTGCTGTTCCGCGTCACCGGCGGCCCCGTGGCGCAGGCGCGGCTGCCGGAGAACTACTACGGCCAGTTCATCCGCGCGGCGCAGCAGGGCGGCATGGCGGCAGTGTGCGCCACCGAGCACTACCGTGGCTGCCTTGCGGAAAACCCCTCCAACGGGGCACGCCTGCTGGCGATGGACCCGGCGGACTACATCGCCGTGATGTCGCGTTGGCAGGCCGCGTTCGTGGCCGGCATCGGCCACGAGGTGATCGGCGTCAGCGACGCGGACCTCAGCTCCATCCGGCTGCCGACGATCGTCATCCCGGGCAACGACCAGATCCACTCCAGCGTCAGCGGCCGAGCCGCACACCGGCTGATCCCGGGCAGCGAGCTCCACAGCCTGCCGCTGGAGGACCAGGCGGTGCCGTTGATCCCGTTCGAGGAGTGGGGGCCGCAGGAGGACGAGATCGCCCAGGCCTTCGCCGGCTTCATGCGCCGCGTGGAGGCGAGGGCCGCATGATGCCGCACCTGCATCGCCGCGGCACGGCGGCCGGCACGCCCATCCTGCTCCTGCATTGCCTGGGCGTGGACCATCGGCTGTGGGACATCGCGGCAGCAGGGCTGGAGCGCGACTTCGCCCTGGTCAGCTACGACTTCCCCGGCCACGGCGACAGCCCAGCGGCAGAA